>CAJOMW010000006.1 GCA_905235695.1 uncultured Clostridia bacterium
TTGTAGGAATTGGTTACCTCTATGTAATAGCCGAACACCCTGTTATAGCCTATTTTGAGCCCCTTTATTCCCGTAAGCTCCTTCTCCGACTGCTCTATCTTCGCTATCCAGTCTTTGCCGTCTGTCTGTATGGAATTGAGCTCGTCTACTTCTTCCGAGAAGCCCTTCTTTATAAATCCGCCCTCTCTTATGGAAAACGGAGGATCTTCGACTATCGCCTTGTCTATATAATCTCCGATATCGTCGAGAGTATCAAAAGCGCAGCACAGCTCCTTTATCTCGGGGCTGACCATATTCTCTATCTGAGCCCTAACGGAAGGAAGGATAGCTATGGTTGCCTGGAGCGCTCTCATATCCTTACCGGATGCGGTGTTGTAAACTATCTTTGTCATAAGGCGCTCAATATCGCTGACGTTTGAAAGCAGATTCTGCAATTCTTCCTTGGCTATATACTCTTCGTACAGTTCTGATACCGCTTGCTGACGGCGTGTTATAGCCGATACCGAAACGAGCGGATGCTCTATCCATTTGCGGAGCAGTCTTGCGCCCATGGAGGTCTTGGTTCTGTCGAGCGTCCAGAGGAGAGTTCCCCGCTTTTCCTTGGTGCGCATGGTCTCGCATAGCTCAAGGCTTCTTCTCGTGTTTGCGTCAAGTCCGAGATAAAGTTCGTTTGTGTAGTATTCGAGGTGGTCTATGTAGGAAAGGTCTATCTTCTGCGTCTCTTTTATGTATGAGAGCAGAGCTCCTGCCGCAACAGACGCCGGAGAAGAGGAATCCAGCCCGTTTGACTCAAACACTTCCCTGCCAAAGCGCTCGATTACTTCGTCGAAAGAGTCGCTTGTGAAAAGCTCCTCGTGCGTGTCGTCAAAGAACGCCGACAGGCGGTCTCTCGCAAATGAATATATATCAGCGCACTCCTCTTTTCCCCTGTTTATTATTATCTCCTTCGGAGAAAAGGCGGCAAGCTCGTTCTGCAATTTCTGTCTGTCGACGTCCTCGGTTATCGAAGTGGCATATACCTGCGCCGTGGATATGTCGGCAAAGCAAAGTCCCGTGCCGTCGGCGGAGATATAGACAGCACATAGGTAGTTGTTCTTTCCGTCGCTCAGCATCTGACTTTCTGTAACGGTTCCGGGAGTTATTATCCTTATTACTTCTCTCTTTACAAGCCCCTTTGCGAGCGCCGGATCCTCGGTCTGCTCGCATATAGCTATCTTATATCCGCGAGAGACGAGTTTTGCTATATACGTATCGGCGCTGTGAAACGGAACGCCGCACATCGGCGCACGCTCCTCCATGCCGCAGTCTCTTCCCGTAAGCGTAAGATCAAGCTCTTTCGACGCTGTCTTCGCATCGTCAAAGAACATCTCGTAAAAGTCACCGAGACGGTAAAAGAGCAGATGATCCTTGTACTGATCCTTTATCTCAAAGTACTGGAGCATCATGGGAGTATACGGCATTTTTTCACGTCCTTTCCTTTAAAAATCTTATATCGGTTATATCAGTGACAGCCGGGGCAGGTGTTGCAGTTGTGCGTACAGCTCATATCGCCGTCTTCGCCCGACGATACGTATTCCTCGGCTCCAATATATGATGAAATAGTCATATTTACGGCGGTCATTAGGACGTTGAGATCCTCCTCGGCCTTGCTGTATGCCGCAAAGTCAGCGTTGTCAGATATCTCTGCGTACATGAGCTCAAGCCTTGCCGACAGCTCGTCGAGGAGCATCTCGTCTGCGTCGTCCTTCTCTTTTTCTATTTCGTATATGCTCTTCTGCACCTTGAAATCGTCGAGCATTGCCTTGAGGTACTCGTTCTTTCTCATCTTATCGCGCTTCTCGCAAAAGCTCCTGTACTCTTTGCTCTCCTTCAGCGCTTCTCCGAGGCTTCTCGCTATATTTATTATATCCGCTCCCTCGCCCTCATGTTCATGGCTGTGGACGTGGCTGTGTTCAAATTCCATATATGTCAGTTCCTTTCAAATTTACGGCCAAAGCGTGTCTTTATTGCTTTCTCAGCTCTCCGTAGAGCTGAACGTCGCCGGCACGGGTTATCTCGACGTCTACGAATTTTCCGTAGAGATCAGTTCCCGGCTCGGCTGTAAACTTTATCAGCTTGTTGCCCGTGCATCTTCCGCCGTATTCTCCCCTGTCCGACTCATTTGCCGGAGTCTCGCAGAGTACTTTTATAGTCTTTCCGACGTAGCCGTTGTTTATTTCAACAATTTTTTCATGGTGAAGCTCCATAAGTCTCGCAAATCTCTCGGTCTTCTCCTCATACGTCACCTTGTCCTCCATGCTCGCCGCCGGAGTTCCGTGGCGCGGAGAATATATAAACGAGTATATGGAATCAAATCCGACAATACGCACAATGTCGAGCGTCTGCTCAAAGTCTTCCTCGGTCTCGCCCGGGAAGCCCACGATTATATCTGTCGTAAGAGTTATGTCAGGCACCGCGCGCCTCAATTTTTCAACAACTCCGAGATAGTCCTCACGGGTGTACTTTCTGTTCATTCTCCTCAGTATCCCGTTGCTTCCGGACTGTACGGGGAGATGAAAGTGACGTGCCACCTTTTCGTTTTCCTTTATCACGCGTATAAGCTCGTCCGAGACGTCTTTCGGATGGGACGTCATAAAGCGCAGCCAGAAGTCGCCGTCCATTTTTGCTATGCTTTCGAGAAGGTCAGCAAAGCCGATCCCGCAGTCGAGCCCTTTTCCGTATGAGTTCACGTTCTGACCGAGAAGCGTTATATCGCGGCAGCCGCCGTCTATAAGCTCTTTTGCCTCGGAAAGTACGTCTTCCGGCCTTCTGCTTCTCTCCCTTCCGCGAACGTGCGGAACTACGCAGTATGTGCAGAAGTTGTCACAGCCGTACATTATCGAGAGCCAACCTTTTATGTCGCTCTCACGCTTTACCGGAACGCCCTCGACTATCGAGTAGTCGCCGTCGTCGACGTAATACCTTCTGCGGTGGTTTTCCATGACGTCGCAGAGTATTTCGGGAAGTCGGTGGAGCATATTTGTTCCGGCAACGAAGTCAACGTAGGGGTATTTGTTCTTTATGTCGTCTACCCTGTGCTCCTGGTTCACCATGCATCCCCAAAGTCCGACTAAAAGCTCTGGATTTTTGCTCTTGATGTGCTTGAGCTGTCCGGTCTTTGAGAGCGCCTTCAGCTCTGCGTGCTCACGCACGGCGCAGGTGTTGTATATGATGAGGTCCGCATCTTCGAGCTTTTCGCTCTGCACGTATCCGAGACTTATCGCCGAGCCGAGTATCCTTTCGCTGTCCGCCTCATTCTGCTGGCACCCGAAGGTCTGAACGTATACCGACATCTTTCTACCGAGCCTCGCCTCTTTTTCGAGGAGCAGCGCTCTGACTCTGTCGGCGTATTTTTTCTGATTGTTTATATCCGCCGTGTTTTCGCACAGCGTATTCGTCTTGTTTTTCGTCATCTCTTTGCTCTCTTTAAGAGGTCCCTCAGGTCTGAGGGCGTAAACTTGTATATCTTGTCGCAGAACTGGCAGGAGACATCTATGTCCTTGCCTTCGTCTATCATCTCGCAAAGCTCTTTTTCGCCTATGCTCACGAGCGCTCTCTCCACTCTCGCCTTAGAGCAGTCGCAGTGATAAGAAACGTCCGCCTCGTCGAATATATCGCACTCGATTTCGCCCATAATGTCCTTCAGATATTCGGAATTTGGCTTTCCCGTTGAAAACAGCGTTGAAACGGGAGGTATTTTGGATATTCTGTCCTCTATTTTGTCTATTATCGCTTCGTCTGCGCCCGGGAGGAGCTGGATCATATATCCGCCTGCCGACACGCACTTGTAGTCTTTACCTATAAGCACCCCGAGAGCGCAAACAGTGGGAATCTGCTCGCTTTTGGCAAAATATTCGGTTATATCTTCGGCTATCTCGCCCGATACTATAGGCGTCATGCCGACGTACGGCTCCTTTTCGCCTACGTCCCTTATAATATACAGCGTTCCCCTGCCGACAGCGCCGGCAACGTCCAGCTTTCCCCTTGGATTGAGCGGAAGATCAGCCTGCGGATTCTGAACGTATCCCTTCGTGTTGCCGTAATAATCAGCAACGGCAAGTATCTTTCCGCAAGCGCCGTCTCCGTTAAACGTCACCGTGACAGAATCGGTCTTGTTTTTCAGCATCACGCCTATCATGCTCGAAGCGGTGAGCGTTCTTCCGAGAGCGGCGGCCGCCGTCGGAGACAGATTATGATAGCTTATCGCATCGCTGACCATTTCCCTTGAATTTATGAGTATTACCCTCGCAGAGCCGTCACGAGTCATGGCTCTGGTTATGGTGTTGCCAAGCATCGCATTACCTCTTGTTTACACTTTTTTGCATATAAAGAATATTCTCTCGTCGGTGTTTTCGTCCGCCGCCGAAAAGTCAAATCCGCTCGTCACGCACTCCACGGAAAAGCCCGTATCCTTCAAAAGGTGCTCGAGCGTTCTCACCGAATACAGCCTCTCCCTCACGTGCTCGTCGCATCTCTCGTACGAGCCGTCCTTCCCCTCAAAGAAAAAGGTCAGATAGAAGTCGCACTTTTTCGTGTTTTCGTTATAGAAGTTCTGCCAAGCGAGAAAGACATCCTCATCTTCGAGGATATAGGCGTTGTCGGCGTATATCTTCTCAAATTTGTACTTTGAATTGACGTCGAAAATAAAAAGTCCTCCCGGGCAAAGGGCGTCATAGGCGCTCTCAAACGCCTCTCTCATCTCGCCCGACTCCGTAAGGCAGTTCAGTCCGTCCATCATGCATATCACCGCCTGTACTTCGGAATACACCTTGAAAGAGCGCATATCCTGATTGGTAAAGCGAAGGTCTTCTATCCCCTCGTCTCTCGCCTTTTTGTCGGCAAAGGTCAGCATATTTACGGACAAATCAAAGGCGGTAACGCTGTATCCTCGCTTTTTGAGCTCAATGGCAAGACTTCCCGTGCCGCACGCCATTTCGCATACGTGTCTTACGTTAACGCCCGCCCACTTTTCAAAGCACTTCTCATAAAAGTCCGCAAAAGAGCCGTAGTCTACCTCCGAATTCAGACGGTCGTACGCCTCGGACAGATATTTTCCGTATCCGTCATTCCTCATAATCTATCCTCGAAAGTAGCTTGAGATAGCCGTCCGAGCCGTATTTGAGGCAGCGGTTCACGCGGCTTATGGTTGCGGTCGAAAGGCCGGTCGTCTCGGATATCTCTGTATATTTTGCACCGTCGGACAGCATTTTAGCCGCTTTGAAGCGCTTTGCCATCTCCTTTATCTCGGCGACCGTGCAAAGGTCCTCAAAGAGGTCGTAGCACTCCTCTATGTCCCGCAGGGCAAGTATCGCGTTGAATAAATTGTTTACGTCGGGGCTCTTTAATTTTTCGTTCATTTAAAATACCTCTTAAAACAAACTTTTAACATCTTATTCTACCAAAATTTTTTGGTTTTGTAAATAGTTTTTTTGATTTTTTTGCAGAGCTGTGAATATGTCTCGCCTATAAAGCAGCCGTCAGCCCTTGTCTTGCAGCCGAGAACCACTGCATCTCTCTGCCTGCGGACGATTTTTCTGCGAGTACGATGGCTTTCGACATATTTTTCCCTCTCTTTGTACTATAATACTGTGTGCGGCAAATTGATTTATCAAAATTTATTCAAAAGTGAATTTTACCTTAATATAAGTCAACAATACAATTGTGATCCGTCGTAATTTCAGAAATTTATGTCACTGCTTTTATATTTTTCAATACATATTGAAAGCGCCTTTTTCAAATATTAGTCTTTGTAAAACAAACGGTCGCATAATGCAGATGCGGCGGAATGGAGAAAACGATGGACAAGAAAAACAAAGGATTCCGGACGCTTATGAAAGCCGCAAAATACGGAGTTTTTTACGCCGCACTAATCCTTATTACGGTTATAGGAAGCGCAGACATCTTTATACCGGGCAGTGTTACGTATCGGGAGAGCGACGCAAAGGACAGCGCAGTCCTTGCGATAGCGGATAACGTCGAGGAGGGCGGCTCGTACAGGGTGAGGGCAAAGCTGCTCGGAGCGCTTGCGGTAAAGGATGTTGACGTAGAAGTTCTGCCGGAGCTCAGGCTCGTGCCGGGAGGCGAGGTTTTCGGCGTAAAGTTCTTTACAAAAGGCGTAATAGTCATAGGAACCACCGACATTGAAACTCAAAGCGGCTTTATAAACCCCGCCGAGATTGCCGGACTTCACAAAAACGATATAATAACCAGCGTAAACGGCACCGAAATAAACACCGTCGAAGAGCTTGCCGGAAAGGTTGAGCAGTCAAAGGGAGATTTGCTTCACGTTAAGTTCTCCCGCAGCGGCGAAGAAATGGAGTGCGATCTCCGTCCCCTTCTCTCGCTTTCCGACAAGAAATACAAGACCGGTATATGGGTGCGTGACAGCACGGCCGGTATCGGAACGATAACCTATTACAATCCTCAAAACAACTGTTTTGCCGGGCTCGGTCACGGCATTTGCGATATTGACACGGGAGAGATCATGCCGCTCCTGAGGGGATACGTCGTAGACGTTAAGATATCGGATATAGTAAAGGGAAAGAGCGGTATGCCCGGCGAGCTCAAGGGCTCGTTCGGAAGCGACAAAAAAGGCACGCTCATAGGCAACACCGACTGCGGAGTATACGGAGTTATCGACGAGCCGGATACGTCCTTCGGGCAGGCGCTTCCGATTGCGTCAAAAGACGAGGTGCTTGAAGGAAGTGCGCTGATACGCCTCGATCCCGACGGGACGGGAGTGAGAGAATACGAAGTCAACCTGTCAAAGATAGACCGCAAGTCCACCGGCACAAAGAGCTTTGTCGTCGAGATAACAGATGCTGATCTCCTTTCGGTCACCGGCGGAATAGTCCAGGGCATGAGCGGAAGCCCTATAATCCAAAACGGAAAGCTCGTAGGTGCGGTAACTCACGTACTTGTCAGCGATCCGACAAAGGGCTACGGCATATTTATAGAAAATATGCTCTCCAAAATGCCGGAGCTTGTAAGATAGTCAGATCCCTATATTGTTCTGCTTGCAATACTCTTCGAGGCAGAGTCCCTGCTGCATTATCTTTTGGGCGTGGTATCTCCCGACGTATCTGTAGTGCCACGGCTCAAAGATAATGCCGGTTATATCCTGCTTGTCTTTTGGGAATCGCAGAATAAATCCGAAGTTTGCGCAGTTGGCGTACAGCCACTTATATGCATCGGTAGACTCGAAGCGCTGAGAAGCCGAAGGAAGGTTATGCAGATCGGCACAGAGTCCGCTCTGATGCTCGCTCGTGCCGGGAATTGCAATTTCCGACGCCGTCTTTGCGTAAGCAGTATCGTAATCGTATGATTTTCTGAAATTTGCAAGGGAATTGTTGAAAAGCTGTTCCTGGTAGGCGTAGCTTCTGTATCCGCTTGTTACGGACACGTCGCTTATTCCGTTTGCCCTCATCTCTATAAACATGGCTTCGAGAGCCTTTGCGGCATATTCACGCATTTGCTGGGCGGCGCGATCCTTTCTCGTATCGGCTACGTCCATAAGATCGGTCGGTATATAGTCTTTTCCCAGAGGATATTCCGTATTTATCAGGCGGATGTATTCGTCAGCATTTTCGGGGTTCATATACTGCTCGTATTCGGAGAGGTCGGCGACGAAATCCGTCGTCGGAGCGGCAGTCCTCCTGAGCCCCTCGACTTTGTCGGCAGGCGTGTTTTTGGAATAAGCCAAAGCCATTTCGGATGAAGATATATTTATTGTATAATTGACGTTTTTGCCCCTGCGCTCGGTAACGAGGTCAACGCCGTCAAGAACGCCGTCAAAGAAGGTAACAGGGACGTATACGTCGCCGCCGGTATATGAGAAATATGAGGGTGCGCCGACTGATATATTGTTGCCGTTTACCGAGGCAATATCTGTATTTACATAGAATGAAAGGCTGTTATCATCGTCAATCACCGCATTCATGACGTCTACGTTGCCCATCAATTTGTATCCAATGGCTTCCGAAAGGTCCGAGAGCGATACATAGCAGACGTTGTTCTTTACGGCTATGCCGTTTTTGAGGGCGAATTTGGAATCGTCCTTTACGACCTTCAGAGAATACGAATACTTTTCGGGAGCCTTTGAAAAGTCCCTCGCAAGAATAAAGATAAGTGCGGCGGAAAATACTATAAGCGCTCCGAGAGCGAGGACGAACACACGGGTGGCGGTTCTGTAAAACGCCTGTCTGCTCTTTCTCCTTCTTGCGGCTTCGCGCCTCATTCTCTGCTCGTTTATAGCTCTGGTTCTCGGATCCTGTCCGCCGCTGCGGTTAGTATTTGCCATACATATACCCCTCAAGTCTTTTAAAATATAAGTATACTTTAATATTATAACACATTAGTGCAAAATAATAAAGTACTTTTTTACAATTTTGACCTTTTTGACCATTTTATTGAAAGGATTTTGCTTATGGACGAAAAAAACGGTTTTGCAGGCGGCTGTACTCCCCTTACAAACGAAGATGTGCGCGCCGTTCCGGACATTACGGACAGGCTGTATGCCGACTTTGACACGGAAGATGACTTCTGTATTTCCGCCGATTTTAAATTTATAAAAAAGTTTAAAACAGTGAGAAAAAGCGAAAAAAAGAGAGAAAACAATGCTCGCAGTTGAAATATCAGCTATTTTTTGACTTTGTTTGACTTTGACTTTATTTGACTATCAGCGTATAATATCATCGAAGGTTAAAGAAAGTCAAAGTCAAAATCAGATTGACAAGACTTCACCGGAAGTCAAAGCGAGAGCTTTGTACGAAAGAAAGAAGGTCTTTGAATGGGAAACCCTATGACAGATCAGATAGCAAAGATAATCGAGCAGATGCTGAGTGAAAACGGAGGCGAGCTTGAGCTTCAGAGAAACAAGCTTGCGAGCACGATAGGGTGCGTGCCGAGCCAGATAAACTACGTTATAACCTCCCGTTTCAATGCGGACAGAGGATATATAGTAGAGAGCAGACGCGGCGGCGGCGGATACGTTCGGATAACCAAGGTAAGCTTTGACAACAAGAGTGCGATCCTCATGCACGCTATGGCGGCGGTAGGCAGCGAAATAAATATGCTGAGCGCAAGAGGCATACTGATCTCCCTCTACGACGCATCCATTATTTCGGAGCGTGAGCTGAAGATAATGTATTCGGCGATAACAGACAATGCGCTTGCGGAATGTGACCCCTCAAAGCGCGACAAGATGCGTGCGGACATTCTGAAGTCATTCATACTTGCCCTCAGAAACGCTTAAACTTCTACGAAAACAGCTACAAAGAAAGGAATGATATTTATGTTATGTCAATCATGCGGAAAAAAGCAGGCAACCTTCCACTATACTTCAAATGAAAACGGCAATATTACCGAAATGCATCTGTGCAGTGAGTGCGCAAAAAAGAGCGGTCTCGTTGAGGACAGCTACAAGATATTCAATCCCCTCTCGGGATTCTCGGACAGCTTCTTCTCCGACAGCGAGGGAATGCTCGGAGGACTTCTCGGAGGAATGTTCGCAAGCCCCTCGACAAAGACCGTGCAGGAAAGCGCCGTATGCCCGTTCTGCGGCATGAGGCTGAGAGAGTTCATGAACACGGGCAAAGCAGGCTGCGGCAAGTGCTATGCGACATTCAAGGAATCGCTTGAGCCGACGGTCAAGAAGCTTCACGGAAACACAAAGCACACCGGAAAGTTCCCTATCGGCAGAGAAAAGCACAGAACGATTCAGGACAAGAAGGCAGAGCTCGAAGCTCTCATGAAAAAGGCGATAGAAGAGCAGGCGTATGAAAAGGCCGCCGAATACCGCGACAAGATAAAAGAGCTTGAAAAGAGCGAGAGCGACGGCTCTAAAGACGACAGCAAAGGAGCGTGACCAAGATGAAATGGTACGATAAGACCGGAAACGGTCATGACGTTGTTATAAGCTCGAGAATACGCCTTGCGAGAAATCTCGACGAATTTCCCTTTACCACAAAGCTCGACAACGCTTCTTCAAAAAAAGTGGCGGATAAGGTAGTAGAGGCGCTCAAGGAAAATCTCAATAAGAATTTGAAAGTAACCGAGATGAATTCCCTTTCGCAAAACAAAAACGTTCTCGTCGAGGATCACGTCATCTCCCCCGACTTTACGACCGAAACCAGCCTTGAGAGAGTTCTCGTGACGGACGAAGAAGAAAATCTCTCGATAATGATAAACGAAGAGGATCACGTGAGAATACAGGCGATATTCAGCGGATTCGAGCTTGACATGGCTTACGAAGAAGCCTGCAGGGCGGACGATGCGCTCTCAAAGAGCTTATCGCTCGCTTTTGATGACACGCTCGGATACCTCACCGCCTGCCCCACCAATCTCGGCACCGGTCTCAGAGCGTCTGTGATGCTTCATCTCCCGGCAATGTGCGCCTACGGATACATAAAGTCCCTTTCGGCGCTCATGACAAAGATAGGACTTACGGTAAGAGGTATATACGGCGAGGGAAGCGACGCAGAGGCTTGTATGTATCAGCTCTCCAACCAGGTCACCCTCGGCATATCCGAGACCGACGCCATTGAAAAGCTGAAGAATGCGGTGAACCAGATAGTGGCAAAGGAGCGAGAGCTCAGGAGCCAGATGGTAAAAGACCCGTCGATAAGTCTCCAGGACAAATTATGGCGCTCTTACGGCACGCTCAAATACGCCAGAAAGCTCGACACCACCGAAGCCGCTCGCCTTATATCAAACGTAAGGCTCGGAGTGGTCTGCGGAATAATCAACGAGTGCAAGGACGTAAATCTCGTAAAGCTTCTGTTTGAGATAATGCCGTACCACATTGCAGACAAATTCCCCGACGCCATCAGCCCCGAAAAGCGCGATATTTACAGGGCGTCCTTCATACGTGAACAGCTTTCGTAAGCTGAATCTCACGCTTACAATTTAATATCAGGACGAAAGAAGGGATCGACTATGAACAACAGATTCACAGAAAACGCACAGGCGGCGCTCAGCGCCGCAGCCGAGTCGGCTCAAAGGCTCGGTCATACTTATATAGGAAGCGAGCACATACTCCTGGGACTTCTGTACAACAAGAGCTCAATTGCGGCGCAGCTCCTCGCCGAAAAAGGAATAACTTATGAAAAAGTCGCAGAGATCATAGCAGAGACGGTGGGAGTCGGCGAAGCGATGAGCAGCGTAAGCCCCGTATCCACCCCGAGAGCCGAAAGAATAATCGAAAAGTCCGCCGAGCAGGCGAGACTTACAGGTCAGACGTTTATCGGCACGGAGCACATACTCATGGCGCTCCTGAAGGAGTCCGACAGCGTTGCCGTAACGCTTCTCAGAAACGAGGGCGTAAATGCGGCGGAGCTGTACAACGATGCTCTCGCAACAATGGAAAACGGACAGATACCGCTCTCCTCCTCCGGTCATGGCTCGTCCAAGTCACAATCCGGCGCCTCCGGCTCGTATAAAGAAACGCCGACACTTAACCAGTACGGCACCGACCTTACGAAAATGGCGAAGGATGGCTCTCTCGACCCCGTGATAGGCAGAGAAAAGGAGATGCAGAGAGTAATTCAGATACTCTCACGCCGCACAAAGAACAACCCCTGCCTTATAGGCGAGCCGGGCGTCGGCAAGACCGCCGTCGTCGAGGGACTTGCTCAGAAGGTCATTGAGGGAAGCGTTCCCGAGAGCATACGCGGAAAGAGAGTTGTAACGCTCGACGTGTCCGGCATGATAGCCGGCGCAAAGTACCGCGGAGAATTTGAAGAGAGAATAAAGAACGTCATGGAAGAAGTCAAGAAGGCAAAGGACGTCATACTCTTCATCGACGAAATACACACAATAATCGGTGCCGGAAGCGCAGAGGGCGCAGTAGATGCTGCAAACATCCTAAAGCCTGCGCTCGCAAGAGGCGAAATACAGGTAATAGGCGCTACCACCATAGACGAGTACAGAAAGCACATTGAAAAGGATGCGGCTCTCGAGAGGCGTTTCCAGTCGGTAATGGTAGGCGAGCCGACTAAAGAAGAAGCTGTTCAGATACTGAAGGGACTTCGCTCAAAATATGAGGCTCATCACAAGATAAAGATAACCGACGAGGCTATTGAGGCAGCGGTAAATCTCTCATCGAGATATATAAGCGACAGATTTCTGCCCGACAAGGCAATAGACCTTATAGACGAAGCGGCGTCAAAGAAGAGGATCTCCGAAATTACCGCTCCGCCGGATCTCAGAGACCTTGAAGACAGAATAAAGAAGCTGCACGCAGACAAGGAAGAGGCAGTGCGTTCGCAGGAATTTGAAAAGGCGGCTGAACTCAGAAATGAGGAAAACAGCCTTACAAAAGAGCTTGAAGACAGAAAGAAAGAGTGGAAGAACAGCACAAGCGGCTCTAATATGCCCTCTATCGGTGAAGAGGAGATAGCGGATATCGTAACGCTGTGGACAAAGATACCCGTCAAAAAGCTCGAAAAGGAAGAGAGCGAAAAGCTGCTCAAGCTCGACGAGATACTGAAAAACAGAGTTATAGGTCAGGACGAGGCGGTAAGCGTAGTCGCAAGGGCAATAAGGCGCGGAAGAACGGGACTGAAGGATCCGAAGCGTCCGCAGGGCTCGTTCATATTCTGCGGTCCGACGGGCGTCGGCAAGACCGAGCTTTCAAAGGCGCTTGCAGAGGCTCTGTTCGGCAGCGAGAGCGCAATAATCAGAATAGATATGTCCGAGTATATGGAAAAGCACAGCGTGTCAAAGCTCATAGGCTCCCCTCCCGGTTACGTCGGCTATGACGAAGCCGGACAGCTCACCGAGAAGATACGCCGCAACCCATATTCCGTCGTACTGTTTGACGAGATAGAAAAAGCTCACCCGGACGTATTCAACGTTCTGCTTCAGATACTTGAGGACGGCCGTCTCACAGACTCGCACGGAAGAGTAGTAGACTTCAAGAACACCGTCATAATCATGACTTCAAACCTCGGTTCAAGCTTTATTTCGCAGCCTAAATCCCTCGGATTCGGAGAATCCACGGACAAGGAAAAGGACGAACACGAAAAGAGCGTGGAAACGGTTATGGGAGCGCTCAAGCAGTCATTCCGCCCCGAATTTCTGAACCGTATCGACGAGATAGTCATATTCAGAAAGCTGAATGATGACGACATCAAGAAGATAGCTCTTCTGATGCTCGGTGAAATCAAGGGCAGAATAAATCAGATGGATATAAATATATCCTTCACAGACGAAGTTGTAGAGCATCTCGCAAAGGAGGGCTTTGATCCCGTATACGGCGCAAGACCTCTCAGACGTGCAATGCAGAGGCAGGTCGAAGACGGACTTTCCCTAGAGCTTCTCGAAGGAAACATAAAGGCAGGCGACATCGTGGAGGCTTATCTTGAGGACGGAAAGATAAAGTACCGCAAGGCAGGCAAAGCTTCGGATGAAAATACCGAAAAGTCCGCCGAGCCGAAAGAACAACTGACATCAGCCGGCACCAATTCCGAAGAATAAGCAAAAACTAACGCCGAGGGCAAATCCCCCGGCGTTTAAGTTTGTCGAAAAACCATGTTTTTCGACAAGTACATGTTTGTTCGCTCGCGCCTTCGCGCCACCGCGCTTTGCGCGGCGACACTCGCAAACATAGATGTATCCGAGCGTCGGCGCATGTCCGCCGCTCGGATGAATTTAAAATCAAAAAGGCTGTCGAAATTTTTCGACAGCCTCTGACACCGAGGGCTTTGCCCTCGGCAATTGCTTTTTATACTTACTTTTTCTGCTCTTCAGAAGTCCGCTCAATCTTCAGATAGCTCGTATTTCCGAAGTTCTCCGCAATATCTATAATTCCATTGCCGCTTGACGTAATGGGCTTTCTCTCAATCTCCATGCCGTCCTCGACCGTGACTATATCGTACGATGCGCTCTCCTCAAATCCGCCTATGCTCATCCTTACCGGTGACTTGAACGTTGCCGTGACGTATACCTTGCCGTCGTCGAACAAAAATCCGTAGCTGTTCTTGGCAAAGTCGATGCCCTTTATTCCAAATGAGCCTATGGCACTTGATTCTTCCGACACCTCGGTGCCGGTATCGGTAAAAGACAAATCTGGAGATACGTACAGGCGGAAGCCGTCGGTATCTATGCCGAATACGGTTTTAAGGTAAGCGACGGGCGTAAGTCCGCTCAGTGCGTTTCCGGATATGTTATATACCGCCGATTCGTAGCCGGAGGCAAATCCGCTCTTTGAAAATTCCGAAGCGAGCGATGCAAGGCGGGTTTTTACGGTGTCTGAGCCTGCGGCGTATCTTGCCATTATATCGTAATACTCGGTATACAGAGAAGCTCCGCCGTTCTGATAGTATCTGTTGTAGCCGCCGTCTCCCGAGAGCGGAAGAAGTCCGCCGAGGTAGTCCCACCAGGTATCCTCCGCCGGAACCGTCGTATTTCTCGGAGCAAATCCGTATGCGTAGATATCCGAGCCCTTGGCGGTGTCGCTTTCAATAAGCCTTGTGCCGTCGAGCCACGAAAATATGTCGGCGGTCTTAACCGTGTCGGCAATGCCGGCCTCTATCGCTTCAAGGTTCAAAAATACAAAGCCGTAGTCGTAGCTTGCGCCGTTTTTGTCAAAGCAGCCGACGTATCTTCCCTTCTCTTTGCTCCAGAACTTTTCGTTAAAGGCTCTCGCATTCTTCTGCGCTATATCGGCGTAGGTTTGCGATTCCTCCTCAAGCCCCATGAACGAATACAGCTTTGACAGATCCTGCATAGCTCGGTTGAAGCTGATATTGGTATAGCCGTCGAGATATCCGAAGCGGAAGTTGTACCACTTGTTTGAGCTGTTTCCGGAAGAAGTGCCGTTATTATTTGCGGTATGTATATAGACAAGCGAGGATATCGGATCGTATTTTATGCCTCCGCCGGCTATGTCGCCGTCAAAGTAGTGACCGACTGCCTTTTCGAGCTTTTCACGCACGGTCATGCCCTTGGACACGTCAAGCTTCGGCTCTTCATCGGAATCTATCTCTGAGAGGAAGTCTATTCCCCCCTCCCAAAGGCATATATTGGCAACCGCTGATATAAACGATGAATTCGTATCGTACATATATCCGCCGGTAAGCGACGACTTTATGCTCTCGTTTTCGCTCCACATATAGCCGTTTGTATAAATCGGGGCGTTCTTTACGGAATTTTTCAGGAAGGCAAACTGATCGGACGTTGAGAATAAAGAATACCTCTCGGAAAGCTCTCCGTATTCGTCTATCTTCACGGTGTTCTGCGGAATATTAACAGTGGCGCTCCGGGAGAGCGTGATGGACGTGAGCATATCGTCTGCCGTTCTTAGCACAGCGTTATCCTCGGGGGCGATAATTATGTTTTTACTGTCGATAAAACCGGAAACAAGCGTGCTCTCGGCTTCGGACACATAGCCGTCGGGAAGGCCGGACGTGCCGCCGGACTTTTTCACGGCCTTGGTTATCGCACTTACTATTCCGACAACGGCAAAGATAAGAGCTATCGCAATTACCGCAAGAAGGCACACGCCTTTAATGCGCGCTATCTTTATCTGACGCTTTTTTTCGGCTTTGCGGCGTCTTATCTGCTCCGCCCTTCTCCTTTGGCGCTCCTGCTCCTCGGCGTTCTGTATTTCTTCAAGCCGTCTCTGCCTGTCAAAGCGGACGAGCTGAAGGTCGTCTGTATTCGACGGCCTTTTTTGATTATTGTTCTGATCAAAATTGTCTGCGTATGGATTTTTCATCTATTGTCAGTCCTTTCGACAAAAACGTACAAAAAATTACAATCCTCTATGCTATATTTTAACATACCGCATATTTCTTGTCAATAAGAGCCGGTAATAAATTAAAAAATATTGACAGAAGGCGCAAAAAGTGATATTATTCTCATGTAAAAAACAAAGGAGGTTTATCATGGAACTTGTCATACTCATACTGAACAAGACCGAATGTCTGAAAAAGCTGCTTGAGGCGCTTGTTGACGGCGGAATAAACGGTGCTACCATACTTGACAGCCAGGGCATGGCGCACAACCTTTACGAATACGACGAACTGCGCTTTATGGGCTCTCTCCGTATGCTTCTCGACCCAGACCACAAGCAGAGCTACACTATACTCATAGTTGTGGAGAAAGATAAAATACCCGTCGTTTCGCAGATAGTAAACAAGGTGACCGGCGGACTTGACAAACCGGACACGGGAGTTATGTTCTCGGTTCCGGTAAACTACATCGAAGGATTTGGCAATAAATAAAATGGAATTACACACTCTCTTCGTGCTTGCGGTGATGATTTTCGCAGGCATGGCTATGGGAAGGCTCGCAAAGCTCGTGCGCCTTCCGAACGTGACGGGTTATCTCGTTGCGGGACTTCTTCTCGGGCCTGCCGTGACCGGATTTGTCTCGGCGGACATGCTCTCGGGCTTCGATATTATCTCCGAGGTCGCTCTCGGGTTTATTGCGTTTTCGATAGGAAACGAATTTAAAGTATCTTATTTTAAGCGCGTCGGCGTCACTCCGATACTTATAGCGGTATTCGAGTCGCTGTTTGCGATACTCTTTGTTCTCGGCGTACTGCTCGCAATAGGAATTGAGCCGTCATTTGCGATAGTGCTCAGCTCAATTGCGGCGGCGACGGCTCCTGCAGCAACGATCATGGTCATAAACCAGTACAAGGCAAAAGGGCCTGTCACGGAGACGCTGCTCTCGGTAGTTGCGATAGACGACGCTACTGCTCTTGCAATGTTCAGCATATCCGTAGCAATAGCGCAGGCTATTAAGAATCCTGCGGCGGTATCGCTCAAGACTGCGCTGCTCGATCCCCTCTGGGAGATATTCGGCGCACTTATCGTTGGCGGCATTATCGGAATGTTGTTCTGCATACCTCTGAGGTGGTTCAAAAAGGACGGCAACCGCCTTGCGCTTATCATAGCGTTCGTATTTCTCGGCGTGGGGATTGCGGATATGTTCGGCTTCTCCTCCCTTCTCACGTGCATGGCAATAGGAGCGGTCTTTGCTAACTTCTCCTCTCAGCTGCCACATATTATGAAGCTGACCGACGGGCTTACGCCGCCTATATTTATGCTGTTCTTCATAATCTCGGGCGCAGAGCTTCAGCTGTCGGTAGTTCCGACGGTGGGAATAGTCGGAATAATATACGTCGTTATGCGCGTGGTCGGAAAGATATGCGGCGCATCGTTCGGAGCTTTGCTGTGCAAGGCCGACAAAAAAATCCGGCGGTATCTCGGTCCGGCGCTCATTCCGCAGGCAGGCGTTGCGATAGGTCTGTCGCTGGTTGCTACGCAGGTAGTCCCAGAATACGGTGCGCAGATACGTGCTATAATACTCTGCGGAACACTGATATACGAGCTGATAGGACCTGTGGTAACCAAGATTTCGCTGACCAAGGCGGGAGAAATAAAACAAGATAAATAAAAATGTCCCACTTTGCAAGATAATGGGACATATTTACAAATATAAACAGATATAAAAAGTTTTTGGTGTTCTTAGCCACTTTTTTCAAAAAGGGGCTAAGCGGAGCCTCGTATTCAATTAAATTTTTCATTTAAGAAAAGCGGCCGCATTTGCGACCGCTCAAATTTTTTACATATTTGCAAGCATTTCCTCGACGCTTCTGAGCATCTCGGTATACTTTTCGAGCTTTGCCCTCTCGCCGTCTACGACAGCCTGCGGCGCCTTATCGGTAAACGCCGGATTTGAGAGCTTCTTCTGAACTCTTTCTATCTCGCTGAGTGCGCTTGCCTTTTCCTTTTCGAGGCGCTCGCGCTCCTTTGCCATATCCACTATCTCCGCCATAGGTATGAACATCTTTGCGCCGCTGGATACAACGCTTACGCTTCCGGCGTCGTCGTAAGACGAGACAAATTCCACTTCGCTTGCCGAAGCGAGCTTTGTGAAGAACACTGCGGTATCGGCGTTGAAGCTGTCCTTATAGTCGGAGATGATATAGAGCTTTGCCTTTCTTGACGGCGGAACGTTCATCTGAGAGCGAACATTTCTAACGGCTCTTATTGCGTCAATTATCCTCTCCATTGCCTCGCACTCGCCCGAAAAGTCAAGCTTTTCGTCATAAACAGGCCACTCTGCGATTATGAGGGGCTTATCGTAGCCGAGGTGCTGCCATATACACTCGGTGATATACGGCATAAACGGGTGAAGCAGCTTAAGCGTTCCGCTGAGAACAAACAGAAGCACGCTCTGGGCGTCTTTATTTGACTGAGTTCCCTTTTCAAACAGTCTCGGCTTTACAAGCTCTATATACCAGTCGCAGAAAATATCCCAGACAAACTCATATATCTTTGCCGAAGCTACGCCGAGCTCGAACTTGTCGAGGTTTTGGCTTATCTCCTTCACGGCTTCATTGTACTTTGTGAGTATCCATTTATCTTCGAGATTAAGATTCTCGGGGATAACCGGCTTTGTGTCATCGTCGAGGTTCAGCAGCACAAATCTCGATGCGTTCCATATCTTGTTTGCAAAGTTGCCCGACGCTTCTACCTTTTTGTCGGAGTATCTCATGTCGTTTCCGGGAGCGTTTCCGGTAACGAGGGTAAATCTGAGCGCATCAGCGCCGTACTTGTCTATGACTTCAAGCGGATCCACGCCGTTGCCGAGGGATTTTGACATCTTTCTTCCCTGCTCGTCCCTCACAAGGCCGTGTATGAAGACGTGGTCAAACGGCTCCTTGCCCATGTGCTCAAGTCCTGAGAATATCATTCTCGATACCCAGAAGAATATTATATCATAGCCTGTTACAAGCGTCGACGTCGGATAATAGTATTCGAGGTCCTTTGTCTTTTCGGGCCAGCCGAGCGTCGAGAACGGCCAGAGAGCCGATGAGAACCACGTGTCGAGGACGTCCTCCTCCTGACGCATGGGAGCGCCGCACTTCGGGCAGGTCAGAACATCGGTCTTTGAGACCTCCATGTGTCCGCAAGTGTCACAGTAGTAGGCAGGTATTCTGTGTCCCCACCAGAGCTGACGGGATATACACCAGTCGTGTACGTTTTCCATCCAGTTGATATATATCTTTGAAAATCTGTCGGGTACGAACTTTACTCTGCCGTCCCTTACGACTTCAAGAGCGGGTGCGGCAAGCGGCTCCATCTTTACGAACCACTGATTTGATGTGAGCGGCTCGACCGTCGTATGGCATCTGTAACATGAGCCGACGTTGTGGCTGTGCGGCACTACCTTTACGAGATAGCCTTTCTTTTCGAGGTCGTCCACTATCTGACGTCTTGCCTCGTATCTGTCAAGTCCCTCATATTTTCCGCCGTAAGAGTTAATTGTCGCATCGTCGTTCATAACTCTTATCTGCTCGAGGTTATGTCTCTGACCGACCATAAAGTCATTCGGATCGTGCGCAGGCGTTATCTTTACGCAGCCCGTACCGAATTCTTTGTCAACGTAGTCGTCTGCAATGACCGGTATCTCGCGTCCAACAAGCGGAAGTATCAGTATTTTGCCTACTATATCCTTGTATCTCTCGTCATCCGGGTTTACCGCAACAGCCGTATCTCCGAGAAGCGTTTCGGGACGTGTGGTTGCTATTTCAACGTAGCCGCTGCCGTCCTTGAAGGGGTATCTTATGTGCCAGAAGTGTCCTTCCTGCTCGGTGTACTCGACCTCTGCGTCAGAGAGCGCCGTCGTACACTTCGGACACCAGTTTATTATTCTGTTGCCTCTGTATATAAGTCCCTTTTCATACAGGGATACGAAAACTTCCTTTACCGCCTTCGAGCAGCCCTCGTCCATGGTGAAGCGCTCTCTCGTCCAGTCGCAGGAGCAGCCGAGCTTTTTGAGCTGGCTGATTATCCTTGAGCCGTACTGATTTTTCCAGTCCCATACGCGCTCGAGAAACTTTTCTCTGCCGAGGTCATATCTCGTTATGCCTTCGTTGACGCGGAGGTTTTCCTCGACCTTTATCTGAGTTGCGATACCGGCGTGGTCAGTGCCGGGCACCCAAAGCGCATTGTATCCGCTCATTCTCTTGTAGCGTATGAGTATGTCCTGCAGCGTCTCGTCGAGAGCGTGCCCCATGTGGAGCTGTCCCGTGACATTTGGCGGCGGAATAACTATTGTATAGGGCGGCTTCTTGTTGTCATCGGACGGGCGGAAGTAGCCGCCGTCGTTCCACATTTTATATATGTCGTCCTCTATGGCTTTCTTCGGATTATAGCTCTTTTCAAGTTCCTTTGGCATTTTTGACCATTCCTTTCAGCAGACAAGTATGAAATGACTGTTCTTCAAACCCGTCTTCGTTATTTATCAGAAGTTATAGTAATTACTTGTTTGTCAGGTCGTTCATGACGAGCCCCGTTATGATTTTAGGATAGAAATACGTCGATTTCTGCGGCATCTTCTCGCCGGAGAGCGCAACGTCCTTTATTTCGCCGACCTTTGTTGCGTTCAATATAAAAGCACAGTTAAAATCATCGCTGTTTGCCTTCTCGCACGCTTCGGACACGCTGCGCGTATACTTTAAATTTATCTGCCGCGCCATGTTTTCTTTATCTATTCCGAAGAGCTTTTCAAGTATAAGCGAATGGAGCACGGTGACGTCGAGATTCTTATACGCCGCAGACTTTCCCTCGTTCAGTGCGTCTATCTCTTTTCTCGAACTTTCTGTATCCTTCAGCACGATAAGATAATACTTTTCGGGTTTTGCGGCAAGCACGTAAGCCTTTTTATCCTTATTTTTATCGAGTGCGCTCTCTATCTCGTCTTTTGAGATTTCCGATACGTTAAAATACTCGGATATTTTTTCGAGAGATGAATGTAAATCAAAGTTTTTCAGACCGCATACCATTCTGTGCGTCGGGAATACCACGAGTCCGTCATTTTCCATGTCTATAAGCATCATCATGACGTATCCGGCGGGGTGATCATCGCTGTCTATCACGCCTTCGTCCATCAGCTTCTTCCTGAAATTGAGAGCCGTCTCATATCTGTGATGTCCGTCGGCGATAAAGAGCTGTTTTGTCTCGAACGCCTTTTCAATTTCGTCCGTATCGCTCCCCTTTTCTATCTTCCAGAGGCGCTGGATAACGCCGTCGGGTGCGGTAAATTCAATCTCGGGCTTTCCGCTTGTAAGAGCGTCTATCCTTCCGGATATCTCGCGCTTTTCGTCGGTGTACATGGAATATATCGGGCTGAAATTGCAGAATGTTGCGCTCATCAGGTTGAATCTGTCGGTCTTTGCCTTGGAAAGAGTCTCCTCGTGGGGAAGGACTACGTTTTCAGAGAACTCGCACAGCTTTACCCTCGCAAATATGCCCTTTATCTTCTTTGTCACCGAGCCGACCTTGAACTCCTCCTCGTAGACGTAAAACCCCTCGGTCTTATCGTTCTCAAGTATCCCGTCGGCTCTCTGCTTAATATAGGTGACACCGGCTTTCTCGTAAGCGTTCTCACCAATCGGCAACTCAAGGTTGACTATGTTGTACTCGCTGCTCTTAATATATTCCTCGCGCTCCGCCGGAGAAATTATGTCATAAGGCGGACACACGTTTTTTGATATGTCCCCGGCTTTTTCCGTAAAACGAAGCGCTGCAAACGGCTTGACGACTGCCAAAGGTATCAGTCCTTTCAACGGCAAATTTGCTTATTTACCTCATAAAATATCAT
>CAJOMW010000007.1 GCA_905235695.1 uncultured Clostridia bacterium
GCGGCTTTTTCGTTTCCGTGGAAGGCTCGGACTTTCCGGAATATATCGACGTAAACACGCTGAAGATATCAGTCAGCGGCGGAAATCTCGCAGTTTCCACAGTTTTCGGCGGAGAAGTCGCCTCGGCTCCGGCAAACTCGAAAATATCCGTCAGCACGGTAACGGACGATGGGAAGACCGCCCTGCTCGGAGTTAAATACTACGGAAGCTTTGAGTTTTATGCGGACGGCAACGGAAAGATAGCCGTTATAAACGTATTGGATGCGGACGAATACATAAAGGGTGTGCTTCCGAGCGAAATATATCCGTCATGGCATGAAGAAGCGCTGAAGGCGGCGGCTGTCGTTACAAGAACATACACCGTCCACAGTATGCAGTCGTCGTCTCACAAATCGGACGGCTTTGACCTCTGCACGACAACTCACTGCCAGGTATACAGCGGAACGGCAAGGGAAAACGAGCGCACTAACAAGGCGATAGAGGACACGAGAGGGCTTGTGATAAAGTACAACGGGCGCATAGCGACCACAGTCTACACATCTTCTTGCGGCGGCTACACCGAAAGCGCTTCGGGCGCATGGGGCAGCAGCCCTGCCGACTTCCCCTACCTTTCAAGCGTGTTCACTCCCTACGAGGACTACCGCAGTGTGCCGAACGGAAAATGGGAGTCGGTTGTGCCGATAGGCTCGCTGAGTTCCTATCTTTCATCGTCAAACACCGCTCGGCTCGGAAACGGTCCGTATACATTTACTTATACGCGCGAGCCGTCCGGGTACATTCACAGCATGACGGTAACCGGCGCCGACGGCGCTTCTGTAAACCTCGGCACCTCAAGTGCGGTGCGCTCATTTTTCGGAACGCTCGTAAAGAGCGCAAATTTCGGCATCGCCAGAACCTACGTTCCGTCAGACACCTATTCATCGGGCGTTTCGGTAATAAGCGCCGACGGTACGTATGACATGACAGGCATCGACGGGTTCTCGTATATAGACGCCGACGGCGTAAAAGCAGGCAGCGGCGTCAAAGAGGTGTACGTCTTGGACGGACAGGGCTACGGTCACGGAGTCGGAATGAGCCAGTTCGGTGCAAGCCACATGGCAAACGCCGGGTTTGCATACGATGAAATAATACATACGTATTTCCCGGGGACGGATATAGTTCCGATCGAAGAATAGAAAAAAGTACATGAACGCAATAACGAGTGCGGCGCCGATGCGCCGCATTTTCAATTTATTTTTAATTTGATAAACAATTATGATATAAAAAATTTTTCCATTGCTGTATGATATTACTGATAAAAAACAGCAAGGAGACGGCAATATGCATATTCCTTCGGTCGAGCGCACCAAAGATATGGAAATAGAGACGTTTGACAGCGCTCTTAAAGAAGCTCTTGTTCCAAATGGCGAGTATGACGTAAACAAGTGGCTGTACGTTCCGTGCGTCTACACGGAATACCGTTACATACTCGGCACGCGCGGCAAAAATCCCCTTATATGCATTGGGATAAACCCGTCTACCGCAAGGCCTGACGACCTCGACAACACCCTTAAATCCGTCGAGAGAGTTGCGCTCTTCAACGGCTTTGACAGCTTTATCATGTTCAACGTATACGCCCAGCGTGCAACGAGTCCCGACGATATGGAGCGCGAGAAAAACGAACAGCTCCATGCGGAAAACATGAAGGCGTTTGAATACGTTCTCGGTCTGTGCGAACCCGGAAAGAGGCCGCATATATGGGCGGCGTGGGGAACCATAATAGAAAAGAGAGAGTACCTCTGCGAGTGCGTGAGAGATATGATAGACATAGGCGAAAAACACAACGCAGAGTGGTGCATGGCAGGAAGGCCCTCAAAAGCCGGGCATCCGCATCATCCGCTGTACCTGCCTAAAAATTCGGCTTTAGAGCCGTTTGACCCGGCTCTGTATCTTGAAAAAACAGCAATATCCGTTGCAGATAAGAAGCTGAAGCGGCATGGCAAAGGCAGTGAAAATTAAAATTATTACCGTGCTATGCACCGGTGAAAGGAATATATAAAATATGCGCAAGATATCTGTTCAGACAAGCGGACTCCTCACGGACGACGCAGGATATGAAGAAAAATTTGAAATGCTCCGCAGTGCCGGGTTCAACGCCGTCGACTACAATGTAAACAACCATCTCTGCCGCTCCCTTTTCAGGGACGGCACCCACGAGGGATTTTATGATATGGATATTGAGGACATATTAAAGTACCTCGAGCCGTTCAAGAAGTCCGCTCACAAAAGCGGAATAGAGTTCGGGCAGCTGCACTCTACGTACCCGTCTTACATAGCCGGCAATGACAATGTAAACGCATATATTCAGGACACTCACAGAAAGGACTTTGCCATAGCTGAGTATCTCGAGTGCAAATACGTCGTTGTCCACCCTGCCTGCGTCGAGCTTCAGCTCGGATATGAAAAGGAACATGAGATAAACATAAATCTCTATTCGGAGCTTATACCGGATGCAAAGAAACACGGCGTAGTTATATGCCTTGAGAATATGTTTAACGCAATAAACGACAACATGATCGAGGCGGCGTGCTCAGACTTCCGCGAGGCGGCGTCCTACATAGACGAACTCAACAACATCGCAGGTACGGAGCAGTTTGGATTCTGCTTTGACGTAGGACACGCAAATATTCTCGGCAAGAACATGAGAAAATCCGTATACATTCTCGGCAGCCGCATCAAGGCTCTCCACGTTCACGACAACAACGCCACAAACGACTTTCACCTCTTCCCCTACACCTACACACGCACAAGCGGCGCACAGCTGTCGACCGATTGGGACGGGCTTCTCAGAGGACTTGCGGACGTAAAATATCAAGGATCGATAAACTTTGAGACCTATATGGCATGCTGCGCATTTCCGAAGCCCGTACATCCGCAAATGCTCGCGCTTCTTGCGGCGATAGGAAAATATATGTCGGATGAAGTGGACAGATACATCAGGGAAGACAGCGAAAAATAAAAATTTTACCCCGACGAAAAACGCCGGGGCTTTAATTTGCCGTTTTACGTTGAAAATCATACCAAATCCGTTCTTTCGGAAGTGATATATCCGCCTTTTACCGGGAAAGTCCCTTCCCCTCCGTCGCCTTCGGCGGCTTTTGCCCTTATAAGGCGGTATTTTCTATCTTTCGAGACATAGTAGCAGTCGTAGCCGTAAAAGGCTCGGAGGATGCGCTCCGCCGTCTCATAAGGCGTCGTCGGGAATATCGTATACATATCCTCGGACGGCATATTTACGTATTCTCCGCTTCCCTGCGGCTTTGCCTCTCTGTAAAGCCGAGGAAAATCGCTCAGAAGCTCGTCGAGCATTTCGGGAAGAAGCGAGCACGCCTTTTTCATGAACGTCTCGAGGTTTTCACCGTCAGATAAGGCAAACTCCCTTTGCAGAAGTATATCTCCCGTGTCAAAGCCATCGTCCATCTTATGTATCGTAACTCCGCTCTTTTCCCTTTTATACAGTATGTCGAGCGGCATGGGCCACGGTCCCCTGCCAAAGGGCAAAAGTGACGGGTGGATATTTACAAGAGGGAGGTCGGTATCGGTAGGTATTTTATAGTAATACCCTGCGCATATTGCAAAATCACAGCTCTTTTCCTTCAGCCGCTTTAAATCTTCCGCCGTTATACGGGAGGTTGTATACGGCACGCCGTTCTTCTTAGCGCACTCTATTACGCCTGTGTTGAACTCGGTAAGGTTATCGGTTTTGCAGGTGAATATCTCGGCTATCTCGCATCTTTTCATCAGGTATTCGAGCGCCGGGAGAAACAGGTCTATGCCTATGTATGCTATCTTCATTTGATCCTCAAACATATCAAAAGCGGCGAAGCCATGCTCCGCCGCTCAATTTTATCAGCCTACTATACCCGAACGCTCTATACCTTCAACGAAGGATCTCTGAGCAAACAGGAAGATTATAAACAGAGGCAGAATGACAAGCAATCCGCTCGTGTTGGTTATTGCGGACTCCCAGAGGGTGGTTGCCGCATAGTCCATCCTGAGGCTCGGGGGTATCTTGTTTACGATGTTCGTGAGCAGCGGCTCGCTGCTTGCAGTGAAGAAGGGCGATGCGGTGTAGAACGTATCTGTCCACTGCCACGAGAAGGAGAACATGAATACCGTGGTCATCATCGGAACGGACAGCGGGAGAATTATTCTGAAGAACGTCTCGAACACGCCGGTGCCGTCGATGTACGCCGCTTCCTCAAGCTCATCCGGGATGCCCTTATAGAACTGTCTGAATATGAATATGTACAGACCGTTCTTAAACGCAAGTCCCGTCAGCGAGAGAACATACAGCGGCCATTCCGTGTTTATAAGGTTCAGAGATTGACCGAATATCGCATTTATTATTCCGAAGAAATCGAAATATCTGAATTTCATAAACATTGAGAGGAGGAGCGTATCGTGCGGAATAAGCATTGTGATTATTACCGCTATGAACAGTATTCCTCTGCCCTTGAACTTAAACTTTGCAAATCCGTATCCGATTATCGCACATATAAGAGTCTGTATCACGCCGCAGAGAACGGATACTCTCGCAGTGTTGAAGAGCGCCTGCCAGTACTTGTTCTCTTTGATGATGAACACCCACTGGTCGAGCGACGGATTCCTTGGTATGAGCTTTACCGTCGTATCCGTAAAGTCTGACGGGCTCATGAATGATGCTGATATCTTGGTTATGAACGGATAGATTATTATGAAGGAAATACCTACAAGGAGGACATATCTGAGTAATGCCCAGATAAACTTGCCGAGAAAGTTGAGAGACAGAAAGCGCTGTTTTAATCTTTCGGCCTTTCCGACTTTTCCCTCAAAATCAATTCGCATTTCGCGTCTTGAGAGCTTTTTTTGCTGATTCATGCCGATTTTTCCTCCTTTCCTAATCTTTTCGTTGATAGAATACGAACGCCGATATAAGTCCGGCAACTGCGGCTATGAGCACGAGTACTATAAGGAAATATATCCAGCTCATCGCCGAGCTCAGCACTCGCGCGTTACGCGAAGTGCCTTCATATACGGTGTTTATATAAGTCATAACGCTGTTGGACTTGGATGTAAACGAGTCTATGACCGTATATATCGTGTTTACAAGTATCATAGGGCTTATCATCGGGAATGTTATCTTCCAGAAGGTCTCCCAGCCGGTCGCACCGTCCATTGTACATGACTCGTATATCGCCGGTGATATCGACTGCAAGCCCGCAAGGAATATAAGCATCTGAACGCCGGAGCGGTTTACTATATTGAATATGTTGTTTACGACATTGACGACGTATTCAACGAGTTCAGTACCGACCGCCATGTTTCCGAGCAGGTTTGTGACGTCAAGCGCATTGATTATCTGCGTGCCTCCCCCGCCATCCATGGCTTCAACGGCACCTGTATCTATTCCGCCTGCGCTCATGTAATTCAATACTGCGTTGCTCTGGTCTATCTGGTCTATAAGGCCTGTGGTAAGTATGACCGGTATGAAGAATATCGCTCTGAATGCGGCTCTTCCTACCATCTTCTGATTGAGGATTATCGCCATAAACAGCGAGAATATTACGATTGCCGGCACATCAAGCACAAGCTGTCTGAGGCTCGACGTAAGTATTCTTACATAGTTTGCATCGGTAAACAGTGCGTCGCTGTAGTTTTTGAATCCCACGAATTCGAGCTCATATCCGCCTCCGCCTCCGCCGGTACTTGTCAGAATATTTATCTCACTGAAGCTGAACTGTATCGACTGGAACAGCATGGGGATGTACAGAAGCACGAAGCCTATTAAGAACGGAAGCACGAACATCCATCCGGCTCTCGCTTTCTTGGCGTCCAGGGAAGCTACTTTCTTCTTTTTTGTCTTTGCATTATTCATTTTTCGCACCCCCTACCTTAATCTTCTTCAACGCCCGCTATGAGCGTTACCTCGCCGTCGTCCGTCTCCACAAAGCTCATAGGCAAAGCGACCGTTCCGTCCGAAAGCTGTATCTCATGTGTGTTGTAGTTCAATATGAAGGTCACGCCGTTTTCGTATGTTACTCTTACTACCCTCGTACCTATCGTCTTATGATCGGTTATGTACGAGTATTTGACCTTCTTCATCGACTTGTTGAAGGATTCATAGGTGTCTATGAGGTCCTGCTTCCATATATCGTATCCGATAGCGTAGTACCTGCTGAATCTCGGATACTGCTTCAATTCGGAAGTGTTGTCCTTGGAGAGGACGAAGTAAAGGCTTGCGCCGTTCTCTATCGCCTTGAGCACGCTGTAGTCAAAGTCGCCGTCGAGGTTTATGGCGGTTCCTGCAAACTCTACGTTTCCGTGGAGCACCATTCCCATGAACGGTATAGACTCGCTCGTGTTTATATTAAGGCTGCTGTCGAGCGGTACTTCGAGAACGTGGTCGACGTACGGGAGGGTGTATGAGTTTCCGCCGCTCACCATAACGCTTCCGTTATCCTCCTTCATCTCGGAGAGTGCGTTTGCGACTATCTCCTTGACGTCCTCGCGGTTGAGCGTATAGTCCTCGTTATGGTCTGAGCTGAGCTCCGAGCCGAGAGTTGCTACGGAAATACCCGTTGTGCCGTAGCTCATGAACTTATCTCTTATTCTGCCGTAAAATTCGAGCAGCGCCGTCGGCGAGATTATCATTGCGCCTCTCTCTTCAAATCCCTGATAGAGCGGGCTGTACTTTCTGTACGCAGCGCTTCTGTTATCAATTGTCTTTGACGAGTGCTTCTTATAGTCAAATCCGTCGAACGAGTCGAGCTTGCTTACATATACGAAATCGAAATCGGGATAGATGCCGACGTTGTTCTGCTCGGCAAACTCGGCGAGGTCTATAAGTCCCTTCTCGCCGCCTATCGCCTTTTCGACTTTGAGCTTTGAGGGAGCGGTGTGGCGGAGACCGCCGTTATTCCAACCGCTTAGCTTGATGTTCAGGTTGTCTATACCGTTGTCCTTGAGCTCGCTTATTATCTCCTTGGTCTGATCAAACGTTGTAAGAGGCATCTGAACGTTTACGGGGAAACCGGCAAATTTCTTTGTCGTTTCGATAGTTCCGAACGTCTCGATGTAAAGCGGAACGTTGTCGGACTTATCCTTCTCGGGAGTAATCTTCTCAAGGGATCCCGTCTTAGTGAGATAGTCTCTTACGGAAGCCGCCATATCGTTGTAATCTGCGCCGTCTTTGTAAATCGGGAATACTCTGAGCGTGTAGTTTCCGGTATAGCGTCTGTCGCTCTGTACGGTGAATACCGCAGAGCCGGTTGAAGATATTCCTTCGAGAACGTATGAGTCTCTGGGCTTCGGATAGAACGTCGTGTAAACCGAGCTGTACTTATGCACCGTGCCGCCGTGGTCAGCGGTTATCTCGGCCATTGCGTCGCCCTCTACGAGAAGTGCCACATAGCCGCTCGTAACCTTTTCCGCCGCTGTCTTCTCCGCTTCAGGAGCGGTCTCTTCAACAACTGCTTCTTCGTCTTCTTCAGCTTCTTCGGTTTCCTCTTCGGCAGTTACTTCCTCTTCGGAATCTTCCGCTTCCTGCGAAGCTTTCTCTACTTCTTCCTGCTCATCCTCTTCAAGCACCGGAGTTTCCTCGGGCTTTACGGAAATTTCGGGAGAAGCGTCTCTCGTCTCGATGACGCCGAATGCCGGGAGACGCATGGTCTCCTGAGTGGTTCCCGAGAGCGAGTGGAAGGAGTAGTCTCTTCCGTAGAGACGACCGGTCAGGGTGAATGCCTTATCTCCTATATCCTCAAATCTCGTTATTGTGCCGGAGCCGTCGGGAACGAGGGTAAAGCCTGTGTTCTGATTGCTGCCTGCACAGAAATAAGGAAGGAATTTAACGCTTCTGAGCTCGTAGTTTGACGAGTCGTATCTGATACTCGAAGCAGGCATTCTTATTTCGATGCCGTAATCGTCGAGGTTGTACTCAATGACGAATCTGAAGAGTGCCGGTGCCGCAGATGTATCAACGTAGTCGAGCATTTCGTACATCTCTTCGACCTTTGAGTAGTCGTCGTAGTACGTGTTCTTTATGTAGCCTTCAAGCTCGAGAAGCTCTCTGTTTGCGACGCCGTTGTCGAGAACGTAGATCGCATATTTTGCAGTTATTGGCCATTTGGTCTTCATTGCGTCGATGGTGGACTGTGACTGACCTTCTTGGTTAGGATCCTTGAGGCTGTAATAAGCCGTGAGCTTGCTGTATTCTCTCGATCCCACTTCAAAATACGAGAGTATATTCTTTTCAAAGTCCTCTTTTTCTATCTGACGGGGCACGATATACTTTACCGCCTCGCGTCCTATGGTGTATTCGACTCTGAGACCTGTTCTTGTCTGATACATGTGTATCTGCTTGGTGTCTTCAGATGCGAACGCCGCGTCCGAAAAGCTATTGAGCGTAACTATCGCACCGGTGGAATCGCTGTATGTGAGTATTATCTGAGAGAGCAACTGCTCCTTTACGGCGTCGGACGACTTGGATGAGGCTGCATCGTAGGGGTTCGTAAGAAGTATCTGACCTGTTTTCTTGTCAAGAATACCGACTTCGCCCGTTATCTCAAGGCCGTATATTGCGTAGTCGTCGTTTTCAAAGTAAAGCGTCATCGTCGCGAGCTTTGCCTTATCGCTCGGGTACGGCTCGCCGAGATAGTCGTACGCTTCTTCCTCCTGCGCATCGGCACTATCCGCTGCAATCGCCGGGCACGTGAATACCGGCACGAGAAGAGAGGTTATCATAAGGAGCGAAAGAATATAAATAAGTAAATTTTTTGCTGTTTTCATCGTCTTGCTCCTTTCTCTATACTCTGTACGACAGTTCGTTTATAATGCTTGTGATAAAGGAAATTATCTTTCCTACAAGGCTGGAGAACAGAACTCCGATAAATATTATAAACGCCATTCCGACTATCGTTCCAAGTACCGTAAGTACGTTTTTAAAGAGCGTGTAATCATGGATGACCATCATGCCGAAGAACAGCAGGAAGCCTACCCAGAAGTACGCAACACCCATCGCAAGTGAAAGAAGCGAAGCTTCGTTCAGCGTTACTATGTTTGAGAGAAGGGTTGTAAGCACGAGAAATGCGGGAAGCGGGAAGAGTGAATAGCAGGTAGCTATGTAAATGTCTTTCAGACTTCCTTCGCCGTCAAACAGTGTTGTGAGACACCAGTTTGATATCACCCAAAGAAGTATCGGAAGGAGTATCGAAACCGCCGAGAGCAGAATGTTGGTGTTCTGCGGATGCGGATCTATGAGGTACGCCTTGCCTACAAGCGAGTAGATATATGTGATTATCGTTACAACAAGTATAACGGTTGCACCCTTTGCGGACGCACGTTTTTCGTGCTTGATATCCCAGAAGCCGTCGAACGGGTGGAACATCAGGTGATATCCGTAGAGAAGCTCTTCCTTCAAGGTTCGCTTTTCTTTCATTACCTGACCGGCAATGTTTACTTTCTTTGCGTACTTGAATATCTTTGCAAGCACGTAGAAGAAGACAATTACGACTATCGGCACTACGTACGCATACTTCTCTACCCAGTTCTTTCTCACCTGCTGATAAGCTTCCGAGTAGTTTTCCGTGTCGTACGCATACTTGTAGTACCCCATTGCCTCCTCGTAATTGCCCTGGCGGTACAGGCTCTTGCCTATTCCGATGTAGGACATATCGAGGTTGGAGTTTCTCTGAAGTATCTTTGACCAGCTGTTGGCTGACTCGTCGTACTTTCTGTCTCTCTGGAGCTTGAGAACGTTTATGAGCTCGTCGCCGTAAGAAGTTCTCTTGAATACGGTTATGTTGTCGTTTTCCTTGTCGAGAACGAGCATATTCGAGCCGGCGTAGTCGATAGCCTGCGCCGTGGTGAGGTTGCCGAGCTGGCTTCCCTTATCGCCAAACGCAAAGAGCAGGTTTCCGTCTTCGTCGTAGGTGAATATTCTCTGTCTCTTCTGGTCGATTATCGACCACGTTCCCTCCGGACCGAGTGCGACGTCAACGATAGTCGACGGACCGGTTATGGAGTAGTTTGCGGTCTGCTGTGTATTTACGTTTATTTCGCCGGACGGCGGGAAGAAGCCCGCGCGCTTCATGACGTCCTCGCCGCTCGGATTGAGCATCTTTACGGGAGAGTATTCACTCGAGGAGTCATTTGACAGAATAGCGCCGAGAAGATCGGAGTCATTTATGGACGCAGTAGTCGCATATATGAATCCCTTTTCGTCTATGTTTATGTTGTTGAATTCGAGGGAAACGTTTGTAAGTGCCTGCTTTTTCTGCTCGGCAGTCTGTAAGCTTCTCCAGACTCTGTCCATGAGGGAAAGCTTCTGCGTCTGAGTTCCGAGAAAGCCCGTGAACTTGCCGTCCTTATTCATGGAGATTATGCCCTGATAGGTCGTGGAAGAAACTACATATATATATCCCGAGGTACCTACCGCTACCGCTATAGGCGTGTAAATGTGGTTATCCGGGAAAACCTCGCTTTTCGGCTCGTCTATTATCTTAATGAAGTCTCCTTCGGCGTACTCGTCGGTGTCTATCGTTGAGAATACGAGGATACGAGCGTTATCGGAGTCACAGACGTAGAGCTCCTTATCGGTGGCGAAAACGCCGCGCGGAGATGATATAGCGTCCGGAACGCCCCAGTTGTTTATGAAGTCGGAGAGCACATACTTGACGCTGTACTCTGAAGTCTCTTCATCATACTGAATGGCTATTACCCTCGGGACGCTGCCTGCATCGGTGACGTATATCATTCCGTCCCATTCGCTGTAATACTCGTCTTTTTCTATATTTTTTCTGAGAACCGTGCCGACGCACATATCGTACGGCTCGGTTATCGGGTCGCTCGAAAGTCCTATCGTCGCAGAGCTTATTGTCTCGTACGGAACGTAGGCGTGAGGCGACTCGACGTATTCGCCGTCTATGTCATAAGTGTACGTCGAATACGGAATTATTGCTCCTACGGGGAATGTGCCTATAATCATGAGAAGGCAGACCGCTAGGAGAAGTATTCTGGTTAACTGTTTCATTATCGTTCTCCTCCTTAGTCCTTCATTCCTGAGCTTGCCATGGTCTCAATAATATTGCTCTGCGTTACGACGAATACCGTTACGGGAACGAGCATCATTATGACCGTCGCCGCCGCTGCTGCACCCGAACGGACTATACCGCCGGCAAGTATCTGCTGGATAGCGTAGTTGAAGGTCTTGAGCTCCTCACTGTAAATGTATATCGAAGTACCGCTGTTCCAAAGTCCCTGGAAGGAGTAAACTATAAGCGTCAGCCATGCCGGCTTTACCATAGGCATTACTATGCGCCAATATATCGTTAACTCCTTTGCGCCGTCAAGTCTTGCGGACTCGAGAACGCTGTCGGGTACCGTCGTCTCCATGAACTGTTTCATGAGGTAGAAGCCGAGGGTATATCCGAATGCGGGAATTATCAGCGACCAATAAGTGTCTATCCAGCCGAGCATCGACATTATCATAAAGTTTGACAGAGCCGATACGGTGGAGTGGAACATCAGCGAGTAGTAGATAAGCTGGAACATTCCCTTTCTTCCGGGGAAGTTTATCTTTGTCATAGCGTACGCCGCAAGAGATGCGAGGAAGAGGTGACCAAACGTACCTGCAACCGAAACGAACGCGGTGTTGAATATGTATCTTGAGAAAGGTACCCAGCTCTCGCTCATAAGTCTGAAGAGTTCCGAGTAGTTTTTGAGGCTCGGGTTACGCACGAGGAATCTCGGAGGGAACATCCAGAGCTCGTCGAGAGGCTTGAGCGACTGAGAAATCGCATAAACCATCGGCAGGAACATGAACAGACCGAATACGATAAGAATTATGTTGATACCTACGTCGCCGCCGACGGAGCGGTTAAATGAACGTCTTTTAATCTTGAATTTCATATCATTTACCCACCTTCGACAACATTTTATTTACAAGGAGGTTAGCCGCTATCATTATGATAAAGAGTATCGTTGCGATAGCTGACGCATAACCTACTTCCCATCTCTGAGTTCCGTAGTCCTCAAGGTGATGCATTATGGTATGAGCACAATAATCGACGCTTGGGAATCCGCAAAGTGCCGTAACTATCGCACCGAAGCCGAACGAGGCGGTTATCGACATTATAGCTGCGAACATCATCTGATTTTTCATGACCGGCAGCGTTACGTACCAGAGCTCCTGCCATCTGTTCTTTACGCCGTCGACCGAAGCCGCCTCGTAAAGTGACTTATCGACGACCTGGAAGCCTGCGATAAACGACAGGAACGAAGTGCCGAGCGACGTCCACAGTGCAACTACGATAACGAGCGTCATTATGTAATCCGGATCCTGGAACCACAGTATCGGGCTCGATATTATTCCGAGCTTCATGAGCGTACCGTTTACCCATCCGTAGCTGTCGCTCGAGAAGAGCGTCTGCCAAATGAGGTAAACCTGACCGGATATACTCGGCGCATAGAATACGAGCGTTACGACGGCTCTTATCTTCGGCGTCAGCTCGTTTATAAACCATGCAAACAACAGACACAGCAAATACGATACGGGACCTGTCATCGTCGCAAATATCAGCGTGTTGCTGCATGCGAGCAGGAATATATCGTCATCGAGCAGAAGTCTTATGTAATTATCCACACCTACGAACACCGGCATTTCAAGCATATTGAACTGTGTGAGGCTCAGAACGAGCGACACGAAGACCGGCACGACCGTGAAGATGAAGAAGACTATGTAATAGGGTGCGACCATGAGATAGCCGACCTTGTGTACCTTCATCTCTCGCAGAGTCCATTGCCATTTTGTCATATCTTTTCTCAGCTTTGGAGCCTGCTGGGTACTAACCTTTTCTGACATTGATTTCACTCCTTGAATTTGATACGAAACAATTTATGCGTTACTTTTGGCTTTTGGCTTCAAGCTGTTTTTTGTAATCGTCTATGGTCAGGAAGCCGTATTCCGCACGCTTTCTCGTGAGCTCGTTGTTGATATCGTCAACGTATCCGAGCATTGCCTCGGAAGCGACCTCACCGTCGTCAACGACGTTGTAGAAAGCGAAGTTCGTGTATCTGGCAACTATGTAGTTACCGGGAGACATAGGCGTTCCCTTGAGGGATCTGTACTGCTGGTCGAGGTTCTTCTTTTCCTGAGCCGTCCAAGACTGACCTTTGAGCGCCTCAACGTTTGCCGTATTGTACTTTGCCGCAGTACCCATTATCGCAACCTGCTCTTTGCCGAATCTCTCCTGAGTCGGGGTGCTCATCCACCACTGGAGATACTTCCATGAGTTCTGAGCGCGGAGTGACTCGGTCACATCCTGGTCTGCGGTTATATCGTCCACCGCGTCCCTCATCATCATGACCGATGTGACGGTTATCGGCGAAGCGTGATTTATCGTTCCGTCTTCGCGCTCAACGCCGGGAAGCTGAACGAACTCCCAAAGTCCGTTGATTTCCGGAGCAAAGACTTTAAGCTGATTGTAAAGCGTGTAGTTCTGGACTGCTATCGGTACTTCGCCTGTCCTGAAGCGGTTTGCAAAGTCGTAGGTGACCGGCTCGCCGTAGAGCGTGTACCACTCTGTCATTCTCTGGAAAGCGTCGAGAGCTTCGTTGCTGTCGAGGTTGGTCTCGATGCCTATCGTTCTGAGGAACTCTCTGTCGCTCTGATTTATCGTGTCGTCGTTGTAGTATTCGTAATCGTAGCTCGACTTGAACCACTCTACTCCGCTCTGATACATACGTATCTGTGCAAGAGTCTGCGCAAATCCCATTTCAAGCTGATTTTCTGAAAGGGCTCTTATTACGTTGGTGACGTCGTCCCAAGTCTGGGGAACGTCGAGTCCGAGCTCAACAAATATGTCCTTTCTGTAGAAAAGCATCGGGAAGTCGAGCGTCGAGGGGATACCGTACGTGACTACGCCGTTTCTCTCAACACCGTTTACGACCTTGAACTCCGCCGCATCGTCATCGTATATCGGATATTCCTCTCCGATAAATTCTCTTCTGTCGGGATCGAGAACCGTAAGAGGCACGAACATCTCTTCGTTGAAGAGCGTCTTCAGCTCGCTGAAGCCCATTACGTTGTCTCCCATATAATTATCCGTATTTTCAAAGTAGTTGAGCGGTATTACCGCATTTCTTATACCGTATCCGACGGGGTCGAGATCCATTGATACGTCGGGACCGACGCCTGCGAGCGTTGCGGGAAGCAGCGTACCTGCGGCGATGAGCTTGAGGTTGACCGATACGCCGTACTCTGCCGTGAAGCTGTCGTCGACCATCTGTCTCATTATAGTAGCCTGGTCACGACCGGTGGTGATCCACACTTCTATGGAATTTGCGTCGTTTGCGTCAAACTTTGTGCTTGCGCCCATTGAGTTATAGTCTACGAAGAAGGACATTATAAACGAGCCTATCTCGTGGCCTATTGCCTGGAAGAAGCCCGCATTTGCCCTCGGAACTTCTTTGTTCTCGGAGGACTGTACAATGATATAGTCGAGCTGGAGGGGCTGAGACTTTGTCGAGAGCAGCCATGTGCCGAGGCTTCCGATATAGCTCTTGTAGTTCGAGAGGTTTGCTGCTATCTTATCCTGGTCTTTGCCCATGAGGTCAAGCAGGTAAGCTATTCTGTCAAGGATTACCGTGTTCTCGCCCTTTTCGCCTATCGTCTCCTCAAGAAGAGCGGAGGTGTCGTAAAGAAGCTCGGATTCCTCTCTCATTCCGCGGAGTACCTCGGGGATGAGCTTTGCAAAGCCGTAGTCGGTGTACTCGTCGGGATCGGAGCCGGTTATCATAAGTATTTTTCTGTAATATTCGTTGAGTCTGTTGTTGCTTGCGTCGATGGTCTGGAGGATATCGGCCATCTTGCCGAGCACAGCTTCAAGCTCTATGGTATGTCTGCCCTTTTCAAGGTAGAACATAAAGTCGGTCTCGTCGTCGTTCAAAGGTCTTGTCTGCCAGTCGGACTGATACTTAAACTGGAGTAGCTTTGCCTCTTCAAACGGGTACTCGCCGTCTATCTTTACAGAGCGCGACGAGAACAGGCCGGCGTTGACGGTCTGCTTGAAGCGGGGTATGATGTAGTACATTCCGGTTTCGGGAACTTCAAAATCCCACTGTATCCACTGTCCGGATATCTTCCACTTATCGCCGCCGTTACCGCCTATGGTATTGAGGAGCGTAGCGGAAGTGCTCTGCGGTTCGGTTACCGCGGAGGTTCTGTCATTCATTGCGTATATGACCTGCTCGGAGGTCTTGAGAGGTGTTTCGGCGTTTATGTATACCTTTACGTCACTGCTGACCTTGGGAGCGTCCTTGTGAAGCTCGAGGTACTCGTCGTAGGATATCAGATCCGTTGCGGGGTGAAGCGTTATTCTCGCTATCTTTAACGGCTCGCTCGCAGATTCAAAGCCTATCGTGTGGCTGCCTTCCTTCAGATAGAACTTGAACGGATCGCGGTAGAAGCCCTGGGAGTCGTAAAGCGTCTGGGAGCGCCATTCGGGTGACTCTGTTTTTACCGGGCGCATTTCGTTATCGTTTATGTCCTTCTTGAAGGTGCGCTCTACTCTGTTGTAGTACTCATCCTCTATGTCGGTCCAAACGCGGGTGAAGTTCATATAGCGCGCTTCGTTGAAGGGTATCTTGCCGTCGATGAGGAGTATTCTCTCGATCGTGGCGCTGTTGCCCTTTACCTTTTCGCTTCCGTCTTCGGGAATATACTCAACTATCGGATAGTATTCGACGGTTATCGAATACAGAGCGGACGACGGAACCTCGATATCGTATATGAGCTTTCCCTCGTCTGTCGTGATGACGGTTGCGGCCTTGCGGCTCTCGCCGTCAATCGTTACCGTGTCGTCCTCAACTACGAATATTCTTCCTTCAGACTTTTCCGTGTCATACTGCGTCACGTCTATCTCTATGGTATCCGTTGCATCCGGTACGGTTGAGTAATCCTCAATATAGTCCGAATACCTCAGAGAAACCATGAGATCCGCCATGTCAGCCAGCGAGTTCAGGGTTATCGAGTCGTCGATGACGTCCTGCTCATCGTCGGCGGCAAACGCCGCCATGCCCGCAATGGGCTGCAGCAGCATACCGACAATGATAAACAGCGTGACAAGTCTGTTCCTGTGTTTAGCATTTTTCATGTTGCCGAATTCCTCCATTGATTGAAAAACAATTTAGCTGATAGCTTGCCTTTTTCTACATATTAGTATATAACGCACACGTTGATAAACCGGCAGAGCGTGCGGCGCAGTATACGATATATCTAAAAAAGCGCAAAGTGCCCTACTTATATAAAAATAGCATAACACTTTGCGCCTTTTTTGTCAAGAGTTACAATTATAAGTGAAGTTTATTGTCGAAATGCTAAAAATATCATAAAAATGAACGAATTAATCAGAGCATTTATTCTGTAAAAAATTATTTACATTGAATTTATGCACAAATTCTGAAATTCAAATTTTTAAAAGACAATTTTCTTCAAAAAATATCCCTGATTTATTGGGATTTAACGTTGATGCAAGAGAAATATATTAAATTTTATAATTTATGTAAAATTCCATTAAAATTTACGCTTTTCAAAAAACAAGGCGGAAATGTAAATTTTTTTGTTGATTTTAGGCGTGTGAAAAAGGTTCCTTTGTTGAAAGTGCACAAAAAATCTTACAAAATTTCTACATGTTGGAAATTTTGCCAAATTGGCAGAAGTTTACATTTTCAGCTGTTAAGTTATCTCGTCGAGAAGTGCGTACAGAGACTCAAGCTCCGTCTCTATCTCCCCCGCCCTGTCGAAAAGCTCTTTTAGCTTGAGATAGTCGGACGAATTTTCCTCCTGCAGCTTTTGATTGTCGGAAAGCTCGTCTTCGAGCGCCTTTATTTTTTGCTCGGTTTCGGATATCTTCTTTTCGAGCCTTCTCGCCCGGTTTTTTTCTTCCTTGTTTTTAAGATATTCCGCCTTTGTATCGGATATTCCGGTGCTCTTTACGTCAGGCGCGGCGCCGCTTGCGGCGGATTTGTCATCTTCCGGGGCATAGATCTTCATTCTCTGCCTGTATGCGAGATAGTCGCCGTATGTGCCTGCAAAATCCATGCAGCCGTCCTTTTTCATATCGAGGATTCTCGTTGCGAGCTTGTTTATAAAGTATCTGTCGTGAGAAACGGCAAGGATGGTGCCGTTATAGTCCGCAAGGGCGTTCTCAAGCACTTCACGGGACGGCGCATCGAGGTGGTTGGTCGGCTCGTCGAGTATCAGCATATCGCTCTTTTCGAGCATGAGCTTTGCAAATGTGAGCCTTGCCTTTTCTCCGCCGGAGAGGACGCTTATAGGCTTAAAGACGTCGTCTGCGGTAAAGAGAAAGCACGCGAGAGCAGAGCGTATCTCGGTCTGCGTCTTGTTCGGGTAGCAGTCCCACAGCTCGTCAATTACGGTGTTTTCGCCGTTAAGTCCCTGCTGTTCCTGGTCGTAGTAGCCTATTCTCAGCCCTTTTGCGTATTCAAAGCTGCCCCCGTCGGCGCTTATTTTTCCGCAGAGTATTTTCAGAAGCGTTGATTTGCCGACGCCGTTTGCTCCCATGATAAACATTCTGTCCCTGCCGTGAAGAAGGAACGATAGATTATTGAAGAGGGGCTTGCCGGGAAACGACTTTGTGAGAGATGTAACCTCGAGGAGCTTATGAGAAGTTATGACGTTCTTCTCGGTCTCAAATCTGAACTTTATGCTTGACGGCAGATTTTTCGGCTTATCTATCTTCTCCATGCG
>CAJOMW010000008.1 GCA_905235695.1 uncultured Clostridia bacterium
ATTATAACATATATCGGCAAAAAAATCAAATATTTTTTGTAATATTAAAACTGTGTTCAAATATTTTTGAAATACTTTAAAGATTTAACATTATAATCACAGAATAAACACACTATGAGAATAAAATGCTATATGTAAAAACATACAGGAAGTGAAAAAATGTACAAGCTGCTTGTCGTCGATGACGAACAGAAAATAAGAGAGATAATTTCAAAATACGCACAGTTTGAGGGATATGCCGTCGAACAGGCTCCGGACGGCATGACGGCACTCGAGATGCTGAAGGACACGGAGTTCGACCTTGTGGTGCTGGACGTTATGCTGCCGGATCTCGATGGCTTCTCCGTATGCAGGGAGATAAGAAAGACGAGCAAGATACCCGTAATAATGCTCTCGGCGCGCGGAGAGGAATACGACAGGATACACGGCTTTGAGGTGGGTATCGACGACTACGTCGTAAAGCCCTTCTCCCCTAAAGAGCTCATGATGAGGATATCAGCCGTTCTGAAGCGCACAAACAGCATTTCAAACGACACGTTTGAGTACGAAGGTCTGAAGGTTGATTTTGCTGGGCGCATAGTCTATATCGACGGCAAAAAGAGCGATCTTACACCAAAAGAATACGATCTGCTCTTCTATCTCATAAAAAACAAGGGCATTGCGCTCACGCGCGAAAAGCTCATAAGCAACGTATGGGGCTACGATTTCTTCGGCGACGACAGAACGCTCGACACACATATAAAGCTGCTCAGAAAAAATCTCGGTCCTTACAGCAATCTCATAGTTACATTAAGAGGAGTTGGCTATCGCTTTGAGTCAAACTGATAAGAAAAAACGCAAGGGCGTAAAGGTACAGTGGAAGATATTCCTGAGTCTTTTTGCCGTCACAATGGTTATCCTTATCATACTGTGGTGCTGTCAGGTCCTTATGATAAACAGATTTTATCAGTACTTCAAGATAGAGGAGCTGAAGAAATCGACAAACGATATCGTATCAAGCATAAATACCGAAAACTACGACGATATCCTCAACCTCGTAATAAACCAGCGTGACGTCAACATAAGAATAATAGACACCTCAAACCTCGAAAACGTATATTCGGGCGGCGACGGACCGATTTCCGCAACGCGCGATATCGGCGACTTCGAGCTGCTGAGGCTCTATAACCTCGCCGTCAAGAACGGCGGTGAGATATCTCAGAACTATACGTATGACAAAGAAAACCAAAAGTACGCAAGAATAGTTCTTAACTCGTCCCCGGAGGACGACGATAAGATGAACGACGAGGAAAAAGACAGCGGTGACGGCGAAGGAAGTGTTCGGTATAAGCAGGAAATAGGAAACCAGTTCTTTTCAAGGCGTCCATCCTTCTTTTTCAACAGCGGAAGATACGTCGACGATTATCTCTTTGCAAAGATAGTGACGCTCTCTGACGGCAACGAGCTTATGGTAATTGCGGATACACAGGTGACTCCGCTCGATTCTACAATATACGTTCTCAAAATCAATCTTGAGATTACAACGGTCATAGCGTTTATTATAGCGCTCATAGCATCGTTTATCGTTTCAAAGAATATCTCACGGCCGATAGAAAAGCTGAACACGTCAGCTCTTGAGCTTGCGCAGGGAAACTTTGACACGGTATTCTCCGGCAAGGGCTACCGCGAGATAGAACAGCTAAGCGACACCCTCAACTACACGGCGAGCGAGCTCGGCAAGATAGAAAAGTTCCGCCAGGAGCTTATTGCCAACGTCTCTCACGACCTTCGCACTCCGCTTACAATGATAGGCGGTTACGCCGAAGTAATGCGCGATATTCCCGGTGAAAATACTCCCGAAAACGTGCAGGTAATAATTGACGAGACAAAACGCCTTACCGATTTCGTAAACGACCTTCTCGACCTGTCAAAGCTGCAGAGCGGAATGGAGAACACAAATTTTGAGACGGTCAACATCACTCAGCTTCTTGATGGCATCAGAACGAGATATGACAACCTCACCAAAAACGACGGGTACAGGATAGAGATACAGGCGGATGACGACGCATACGTTGTGTGCGATGCAAATAAAATATCCCAGGCGTTGTACAACCTCATGGACAACGCAGTAAATCACACGGGAGAAGACAAGACTGTCGTCATACGTCAGACAGTCACCGACGACAAGGTGAGAATAGAGATATCAGACTCCGGAAGCGGAATACCTCAGGAGGAAATACCGTATATATGGGACAGATATTACAAGGCTGACAAGACGCACGTGCGCCCGGTTGTAGGCTCAGGTATTGGGCTGTCTATCGTCAAATCCATATTCAAGCTGCACGGCCTCGTATACGGAGTACACAGCAGCGAAGAGTCCGGAACCACGTTCTGGGTGGAGTTTGACAGAGAAAAAGAGTATTAAAATAACGTTAAGACTGTTGACTTTCAGAAAAAAAGGGTATATGATAGTAACACAAGCAGCGGAAAGGGATGAATAAATTGACGGAAAAGAAGTCGTATCTTCCGAGCTATACGCTGAGCGAAGAGCTTATAAATTCAATATCACACGGCGTCGGCGCAATTTTGTCAGTAGCAGCACTCGTGCTCTGCGTTATCCAGTCGGCAATCAACGGAACCGCCTGGGGAGTAGTTTCTTCCTGCATATACGGATCGTCACTGATAGTTCTGTACTGTATGTCGACGCTCTATCACGCCATTACCAATAAGACCGCGCGCAAGGTATTCAGAGTATTCGACCACACATCGATATTCTTCCTGATTGCCGGCACTTATACTCCGATAACTCTCGTCACTCTTCGAGGTCCCCTCGGCTGGGTTATATTCGGAATAGTTTGGGGCGCGGCAGTGCTCGGTATTGTGCTCAACGCCATAAGCATTGAAAAGTTCAAGAGATTTTCAATGATATGCTATATCGGTATGGGATGGGCGGTAGTTATAGGTATCAAATCGGTAATACAGAAAATGCCCGGCATGGGGCTTATGTTCCTTGTACTCGGCGGAGTGCTGTACACGGGTGGGATAATATTCTATGCGCTGAAAAAATACAAATATATGCACTGCGTATGGCATATGTTCGTGCTTGCGGGAAGCATAATGCACTTCTTCTGCATTTACTTCTACGTTCTGCCCGAAAAGCTGCTCGCATAACTCAAATAGTTAGAATATACAAAAAATCACCGATATGGCTCATGCCGTATGGTGATTTTTATTTTGTTTACATTTATTTTGTCGTTTTTTAGCACAAAATAAGCCTGTAAGCTATTGACAAAACAAGTGTTTTATCTATATAATATATAGGTGTCTCATTATGTAAAATTTAGAAAGGACGTTTTCTTTTGTTAAAGGTAACGAAATTCGGCGGAAGCTCTCTCGCCAGCGCCGAACAGTTTAAAAAGGTAGCGAGCATCGTGCTTGCGGACAAGACCAGGAGATATGTTGTCCCCTCTGCTCCCGGCAAGCGCCACAAGCAGGATACAAAAATAACGGATATGCTCTATCAGTGCTATGAAGAAACTGCGAAAAAGGGCGAAATATCTCCGGTATTTGAAGATATCAAAGAGCGTTACAGTTCGATAATCGAAGGGCTGGAGCTCGATCTTGACCTCGAAAAGGATTTTGAAATAATAAAGCTGAGCTTCCTGGCAAGAGCCGGCAGGGACTACGCCGCAAGCAGAGGCGAATACCTGAACGGCAAAATTCTGGCAAAGTATCTCGGCTTTGACTTTATAGATGCGGCGGAAGTCATATTCTTCAACAACGACGGCTCGTTTGATGCGGAAAAGACAAACGACGTACTCTCCGAAAGGCTGAAAAACTCCGATTATGCGGTCATACCCGGATTTTACGGAGTTATGCCGAACGACACGATAAAGACGTTCTCACGCGGAGGCTCGGACATAACCGGAGCGATAGTCGCAAGAGCGGCAAGCGCCGATGAATACGAAAACTGGACCGACGTATCCGGCTTTATGATAGCGGATCCGAGAATTGTAGACAATCCGAAGAGCATAGACGTAATAACCTATCGCGAGCTGAGAGAGCTTTCTTATATGGGCGCGACCGTCCTCCACGAGGACGCCATCTTCCCCGTCAAGAAGGCAGGTATCCCGATTCACATAAAGAATACCAACGCTCCCGACGACGAGGGAACTCTTATAGTCACCCACACCGACAAAAAAAGCTCCTCAAACGTAATAACCGGAATTGCCGGAAAGAAAGACTTCACCGTTCTGACGCTTGAAAAGGACATGATGAACGAGGAGAAGGGCTTTGGAAGAAGGCTGCTGCAGGTACTTGAAAGGAACGACATGAGCTTTGAGCATCTGCCGAGCGGAATAGACACGATGAGCGTCGTCGTCAGTGACAAGGAGCTTGAAGGCAAAGAGGATATAATCATATCCGAGCTTCTCCAGCTCACCTCCCCCGACAGCATAAGCATAGAAAAGAACATTGCGCTTATCGCAGTCGTAGGACGCGGCATGAAGAACGTCAAAGGTACGGCGGCCTCCGTTTTTATGGCACTTGCTGAAAACGACATCAACATCCGCATGATAGACCAGGGCTCGAGCGAGCTCAATATAATCGTAGGCGTCGACAACGCCGATTTTGAGAAATCCATAAGGACTATCTATGCGAAACTTGTAAAATAAAAGAAAATTCTAAATTTGTTTAGGATTTATTAAAAAAATAATGCTATACTAAGCTAAAGTTTAAAGGCTATGACCGAAAAGAAGTAGAAGTACCGAACTTTTCAGAGAGCTGCCGGGTGGTGAAAGGCAGTAAGGCAGGTATTTTGAATACATTTCGCGAGCCGCGCACCGAACGGGTTTATCTCAAGTAGACTGCGCCGCATTCGAGCGTTACAGCGATAGAGTATAAGACGCTTACGGCAAGTTCCGGAAGCATTCAGTACTTGACGAGGTTCGATCCCGTGAGGGACGGACAAACTGAGGTGGTACCGCGATTTAATCGCCCTCTTAACGGAGGGCGGTATTTTTTTGGCCATTTACCCCGTCTTCCGTAAAAAATCAAAAGAAAGAAGGGATTTTAAATGGCATTGCAAATCATTCTGCTCGTGTGTTTCTTTGCGCTGATGATATCGGTAGGTATTTACTGCCGCAGACACGCGACAAACGTTGAAGGATTCGTTCTCGGAGGCAGAGCTGTCGGTCCCTGGCTTACGGCTTTCGCATTCGGCACGTCATACTTCTCTGCGGTAATCTTCGTAGGCTACGCAGGACAGTTCGGCTGGAACTTCGGTCTTGCATCCACTTGGATAGGACTCGGAAATGCCTTTATCGGCTCGCTTCTCGCATGGTCGATTCTCGGAAGAAGAACGAGAATAATGACACAGCACATCGAGAGCAAAACAATGCCCGACTTCTTTGACAAGAGATACGGCTCGAAGAAATTGAAGGTTGCGGCTTCCTTTATAGTGTTTGTCTTCCTCATTCCCTACACCGCCTCGCTCTACAACGGTCTATCCAGTCTCTTTAAGAATGCCTTCAACGTTCCATACTGGTCTGTAATCGTCGTTATGGCGGCGCTCACCGGCGTATATGTAATATTCGGCGGCTACATGGCAACGGCTATTAACGACTTTATTCAGGGTATCATAATGTTAGGCGGTATAATAGCAGTAATTGCCGCTCTGCTCTACAGCCACGGCGGACTCAATGAAGCAATCAGAGCTCTCTCTCAGGTTGAATCTACCTATCCCGACACCATCGGCACTCAGGGTGCGTTCACGTCGTTCTTCGGCGCTCAGCCGCTCTATCTGCTGTTCGTTGTTCTCCTCACCTCCCTCGGCACATGGGGACTTCCGCAGATGGTCGGCAAGTTCTACTCGATAAACAACGAAGGCTCCATCCGCAAGGGTACCATAATATCCACAATATTTGCAATAATCGTTGCAGGCGGATGCTACTTCATAGGCGGCTTCGGAAGACTTTATGCGGACAACCCCGCAATTTACAAGGGCGGCGAAATAGGCGGAACGGTCATGTCCGACGAAATAATTCCCGTAATGCTCTCACAGCTTCCCGATATAATAGTTGCCGTAGTTATAGTTCTCGTGCTTGCGGCATCCATGTCCACCCTCTCTTCGTTGGTGCTCACTTCAAGCTCCACGCTCACGCTTGACGTTATAGTTCCCGCAATGAAGAAGGAAGTAAGCGAAAAGAAGAAGATACTCATACTCAGAATATTTATCGTATTCTTCATAGTCGTTTCAGCTATAATCGCAATAATCAAGGACGCTATTCCCGGCTTTGCCTTTATCGCTCAGATGATGGGCGTATCATGGGGCGCGCTCGCAGGCTCGTTCCTCGCTCCGTTCCTCTACGGTCTGTACTGGAAGAAGACGTCGAAGGCGGCAGTTGCAACGTGTTTTGTATACGGCTCGGGACTTGAGATAATTCAGCTTCTCATATCACTCGGCGTTATAGGAAGACCGGGCGGATTCCTGGGATTCGTATTCACAAACTCACTCTACTCCGGCGTATTCGCAATGGTCGGCGGTCTCATACTCGTTCCTATCGTCAGCCTGTTTACTCCCAAGCAGGACGCAAAGGAAATCGACAAGATATTCTCTTGCTACGACAAGAACGTAGTCGTTCACGCTACCGAAGCTCTCGGAGACAGCAAGCAGTAAAAGTACTTAAAAAGAGGCTTCGGCGGTCATACCGTCGGAGCCTTTATTCTGATTAAAAAGCAAGGAGCTTAGCCTGAAAAAACTGGAATTTATTTCGGATAATCAATAGCGTGCAAAATCTTTTTGAAAAAAGCGAAAAAATTCGAAAAAGCCCTTGACAAAAGTACTGTTTTATGATATTATATTTAACGCTGTGAAGAACATTGCGGAATTGTGTAAAGGTAGCACGACAGACTCTGACTCTGTTTGTCTGGGTTCGAATCCTAGTTCCGCAGCCAGATATTCGGCAGGTTTCTTAGGAAATCTGCCGATTTTCTTTTTATTACTTATATTCTTACCCTTTATCGCGGCGCAAAGCAAGATGCGGTAAAAAAGCAAATCGCCGCGAGCATTCTTGCGGCGACTATAAGCATTATGCTGTTTATTTGTCTAACGTCTCGTTCATACTACCCGTTCTGTAGCCCTTGAGGTCAAGAGATACGTAGGTAAAGCCGAGACTTTTCAGATAATCGTATATTTTGTCGGAATTTTCGAGTATCTTCGGAAATTCCTCTTTTTTTACCTCTATACGAGCCATTTTGTCATGTATTCTCACACGCACCTGGGTAAAGCCGAGGTCGAGCAGCAGCTGCTCCGCCTTGTCCACCATTCCGAGCTTTTCCTCGGTTATGGTCTCACCGTATACGAAGCGCGATGAAAGGCAGGCAAACGACTGCTTATCCCATGTCGGAAGCCCTAACGCCTTTGACAGCTCGCGTATCTCGTCCTTGCAAAGTCCAGCGTACCTGAGGGGACTCTTTATATTCTGCTCGGCGACAGCTATCAGCCCGGGGCGGTAATCGCCGTTGTCGTCCATATTGGATCCTTCGACTATGTTTTCAATCCCGAGCTCTCTGACGGTCTTCCACATCTTCGTAAATAGCTCCGTCTTGCAGAGGTAGCACCTGTTCTTCGGATTTTCAGCAAAGCCCTCTATGCTAAGCTCCTCCGAGTCGACGACTATATGCTTTATCCCCTCTTTTTTGCAAAATGCTGCCGCCTCGTCAAGCTCCCTTTTCGGAAAAGAGCATGAGCGCGCCGTCACGGCTATCGCACCGTCGCCGAGGACATCGTGGGCGACTTTCAAAAGAAATGTCGAGTCTACTCCGCCGGAAAAAGCCACGGCTGCCGAACCCATATCACGCAGATATTCTTTCAATTTTTCATATTTTTCGTTCATATTACATTCCTTATAAATCAAGCGGTTCTATCGTGACGATAAAACCGCCTGGACGTTAATTCTTTTGTGTCAGCTGCTTTTTTATCTTGCCCTTCGGATCCTTTATGAGGACTATCGCAAGCCATATCACAAGTCCGAGAGCAACGACTGAAAAGCCGAGGTATGCGTCGTTTATCATATCTTCTGCGGCAGGCGTGAAATACTCTGCACCTATCTCCAAATACTCCGCAGCTGCATCCACAAGCCACATGAGCGACGCTCCCCAGTACATGAGGCAGAGCGTGCCGAGCCGCATTTTTTCGTCGGCTCTCGTATACCATACGACGGTCGTTATTATCGCCGCAAAAACCGTTATAAGTAAAGTCATACAGCTTCTCCTCTTACTGCTGCTCGCCGTCGGCGACCGTGCGCTTTTCTATTGCGCCGGTAACAAGCACCATGCCTACCCATACAGCACTGACAAGCGCCGCCATTGCCACTCCGCTCGTCGCCATCTCCCTCAGCATCTCCGATGCGCTTTCGGGGGTAGCGGCGTTGGTGAGAAACGGGAAGAAAGGAGTAACCTCGCCGTGCCATACGTGCTCAAATGCCAGAAGCGCACTGCCGCCCCAAAGCATATTATTGAGCCAGTTCATCTTTTTGAGAAACGGATTCTTTATTTCAGTGCCTTTTTTCTCCGCCTTGTTGTCTGCGGTCTTCTTTATTATCGTAGTAACGATAGCTTCTGTCGTAGGTACTAAAAAGCAAGCCATAATGATTCCTCCAAAAATTTCTTTACTGAATTATATCATTTTGCCCTTAAAATGTCAATAGAAACAATCTTTTTTTATAATTTTATTAAATTGCTTCGCTTATCTTGACAACTTCGGAAAAAAGATATAATATTATATAGAAAATACAGTAAATTTTATATAAATGTAAGAGAATAATATGCAATTCAAAGAGAAAAAAGCCGAAAATGACAATATGAATAACATCGAGCGCTTCCGCAAGCCGCAGGACGAGGGACTTACGGAAATTGAGGCAATGCAGAGAAGGTCAGAGGGACTTGTCAACAAGCCGTCGGACGCTTCTTCGCACACTACCGGCAAGATAATTCTGTCAAACATATTCACGTATTTTAACGTGATATTCTTTGCTCTTGCGGCGGCGCTTATATACGAGGGCTCATACTACCACATCACTTTTTTGGGCGTGGTCTTAGCAAACACAGTGATAAGCATTGTCCAGGAGCTTCGCTCAAAGAGGGAGCTTGAGAAGCTGACGGTCGTCTGTGCGCCGGTGACAAAAGCCGTGCGTGAGGGAAAGGTCATCGAGGTGTCGAGCGAAGAGCTCGTCCTCGACGATATAGTGATATTTGAAGCCGGAAATCAGATATGCGCTGATGCGACGGTTTGCGAGGGAGAACTGAACGTGAACGAATCGCTCGTTACGGGCGAATCGGACGAGATAAAAAAGTCTGTCGGAGACACTTTGCTCTCGGGAAGCTTTGTTGTGTCAGGCTCATGCCGCGCAAGGCTCGAAAAAGTCGGCGACGAGGCTTTTGCCTCAAAGCTGTCGAAGGACGCAAAGAAGATAAAAAAGCGCCAGAAGCCCGGCATGATGAAGTCTCTTACCGTACTTATACGCTCAATAGGAATAATCATTATTCCCTTTTCTGTCGTCATGTACTATAATCAGCATTTCGTACTCGGACTTGCTGAGAAGCTCAGCGTCGAAAACACCGTCGCCGCCATAATCGGAATGATTCCCGAAGGGCTGTATCTGCTGACGAGCATCGCCCTTGCGGCAAGTGTTATAAGGCTTGCAAAGAGCAGGACGCTCGTTCACGATATGAAGTGCATAGAGACGCTTGCACGTGTCGACGTCATCTGTGTAGACAAGACGGGCACCATAACGGAGCCGGAAATGACGCTTGAGGAAATTATAAATATAGGCGGAGATGCGGACGATGCAAGGGAAAAGCTGCACGACTTTGCAATATCCATGAGCCGGGACAACATAACCATGCAGGCGCTCAAGGCATATTTTGGCGACAAATCGGAACACAGAGACGCATTAGCCGTAAAGAAGTTCTCGCCGACCGACAAGTACAGTGCAGTGAAATTTGCAAACGGTTCATACGTTTTCGGTGCGCCAGACATGATACTCAAAGACATAAGCGAAAGCATAGACTCGCTGATAAGGGAGCACTCCGAAAACGGAGAGAGGGTTCTTCTGTTTGCCGCATACGAATGTGAAGACGGCAAAGATTCCGATATTTTCTCGGGCGGTACGCTTACGGGAAAGCTTGTGCCTCTGTCTCTTATAACCTTTTCAAACCGCATAAGAGAGAGCGCAAAGGCAACTTTTGAGTACTTTACGGAGCAGAACGTTGCAATCAAGGTCATATCAGGCGACAATCCGATGACCGTTTCAAAGATAGCAGGCAGTGCCGGTATACCCGGTTCTGAAAAATATGTAGACGTCTCTTCCCTTTCGGACGAGGAGCTGTCAGATCCGGATATACTTGAGTACACGGTATTCGGCAGAGTCAGCCCAGCGCAGAAGCGTATTCTCGTAAAGACGCTGAAAAAAGCCGGGCATACGGTAGGCATGACGGGAGACGGAGTAAACGACGTTCTCGCACTGAAGGACGCTGACTGCTCGGTCGCCATGGCTTCCGGAAGCGAAGCGGCGGCAAACGTAGCCGACCTCGTTCTGCTCGACTCGGATTTTTCGGCAATGCCGTCTGTCGTCCTCGAGGGACGAAGGGTAATAAACAACATACAGCGCTCGGCGTCGCTGTTTCTCGTCAAGAACATATTCTCGTTTGCTCTTTCGCTATTTGCGATATTCTCGGTATCCGCTTATCCGCTGAAGCCTTCTCAGCTCTCCCTCGTATCTACATTTATGGTTGGAATCCCCTCCTTCTTCCTCGCCCTTGCGCCAAACAAGGAGATGGTAAAGGGAAAATTTCTCAGAAACGTGCTGTACAATGCGCTTCCGTCTGCGCTCACGGCAATATTCCTGATAATATATGCGCTGCTTATGGGCGATGCGTTCAATATAGACGTTGCGATGCTCTCGACCATGTCATGCCTGATATATGCCACGGTGTCTTTCGTGATGCTGTACAAGGTCTGCAAGCCGTTCAATGTATTGAGGGCGGTGCTTTTCCTCTCGATGGGAGCGTCGTTCGTTGCGGTGTCCCTGATCATACCTGAGTGGTTCAGCTTTGTTCCTCTCTCATACGGCGCAATCCTCGTAACCTTGCTTCTCATGGTGATCGTTTTTCCCGTTAGTATGGCAATGCAAAAGGCAGTTAAAAAAGTCCGTGACTTTCCGTCGATAGTATCCGGGCAATGGGCAAGGTTAAAGGAAAAGCTGCATAAATAGCAATGAAAAAAGCATATCGCCGGCAGTTCAGCAGCGATATGCTTGATTTTTTATTTGTATTCCCTACGGGCGCACTATCGGCTTATCGCCGTCAAATGCTGCGAGACAGTAAGTTCCTGCATCCTTTAAGAATTTGTAAACTCTTTCAATTTTTGTCATCCTTTCGCTTTCCGGAAAAAGTTTATTTCATTACTCCGAGAACCTTATATAAAAGTCCGTAGAGCTGCTTTGACTCACCGGGGTCAAGTCTCAGGCATCCCGAGACCTTGTACGGCACTTCGACCGCCTTTTCTTTCAGCTTTTCGCCTTCTTCGGTTATCTCGACTATCAGCACCCTCTCGTCGTCCTTTGAGCGTGAGCGGCTGACATACCCCTTGTTTTCAAGGCTCTTCAGCACCGGAGTGAGCGTTCCCGAATCGAGATACAGCTTCTCTCCGAGCGCCTTTACGTTTATCTTCTTCTCCTCCCAGAACACCATCATCGTGATATACTGCGTATAGGTAAGTCCTATCTCGTCGAGATACGGGCGGTATTTTTTTACTATCTCACGTGAGCAAGCGTAGAGCGGAAAGCACAACTGGTTTTCAAGCTTCAGAGCGTCGTATTTATCCATTTTGCACCTCATTGCAATAAATTATCGTATTTTTACGCTTATTTTGTAAAATTATATTTAATTCAATTAAATTATACTTGTTTTTATGCAAAAAGTCAATAGCAATAGTTAAAAATAAATTGTTATATCTGTTTGTCCGTAAAAAAACATCCGCCTGCCGCATCTTCAAACGTCTGACGATACGACTGCGGATGTATATTTATGTATTGCATATTTTTCAGGCATTATACACCGGGCAGAAATCAGTGTCCCTTTCCCTTCTCCATTCTCCCGATAAGGACCTTGCCGTTTGTCTTGAGCCACTTGTCCCACTTTTTATAATCGGGATACACTCTCAGCACTTCGGCGTAAAATCTTTCGGAATGATTCATCTCTTTTCGGTGGCACAGCTCGTGAACGACGACGCTGTCTATGACCTCGGGAGGTGTGAGCATGAGAAGGCAGTTGAAATTGAGATTGCCGGTCGAGCTGCAGCTTCCCCAGCGCGACTTCTGGCTTCTTATGGTTATTTTTCCGTAGGTGACGCCTATCTTTTTTGCGTAGTACTCCACCCTTTCGGGTATGACTTTGAGAGCTTTATCGGCAAGCTCATTTATATCTCCGTAAGTCAGCGGCTCAGAGTTGTCTATTTCTTTCCTGCTCTCCGTCACCTTTTGATAGTGCTTTTCTATCCAGCTCTCATGCCCGGCTATGAATTTGTCAATCTCTTCGTCCGTGGCTCTTAGCGGCGCACGGACTACTACGCCGCCGCTTCCGACCTGAACGGCGAGAGTCTTTCGCTTACTGCGGATTATTTTAATATCCATATTGGCTCCTTCGGGAATTTATCTTAGGTTGATTATATCATATTTTGGTGGATAAAACAACAACAAATTAAGTCTGTAACCGTTAAAAAAGACCTCATAGGATTTCTCCTATGAGGTCTGATTTGCTGTTTATTTACGATATATGATATTGGAATTTCCCAAATCACATATTTAAAATCAATTACTTGTTCTTTATAGCTGCCTGAGCTGCTGCAAGTCTTGCTATCGGCACACGGAAAGGCGAGCACGATACATAGGACATGCCGAGCTTGTGGCAGAACTCAACGGATGAAGGATCGCCGCCGTGTTCGCCGCAGATACCGATGTGCATATCAGGTCTTACGCCGCGTCCGAGCTTAACGGTCATTTCCATGAGCTTGCCGACGCCGGTCTGGTCGAGCTTTGCAAACGGATCGTTCTCGTAGATCTTTGTGTCATAGTAAGCGTCGAGGAACTTACCAGCGTCGTCACGGCTGAAGCCGAACGTCATCTGGGTAAGGTCGTTGGTACCGAAGCAGAAGAACTCAGCCTCCTTAGCTATCTCGTCAGCTGTAAGAGCTGCTCTCGGGATCTCTATCATGGTACCTACTTCGTACTTGAGGTTAGAAGAAGCTGCCTTTATCTCTGCGTCAGCAGCGGCAACAACTATATCCTTAACGAACTTGAGCTCCTTTACGTCGCCTACGAGCGGAATCATTATTTCGGGAACTATGTTCCATTCGGGGTGCTTCTTCTGAACGTTTATTGCAGCGCGTATAACCGCTTTGGTCTGCATGGTCGCTATCTCGGGATAGGTTACGGAGAGACGAACGCCTCTGTGTCCCATCATCGGGTTGAACTCATGGAGAGCGGCGATTATTGCCTTTATCTGCTCAACAGACTTGTTCTGAGCAGCGGCGAGAACCTCTATATCCTTGTCTTCTGTCGGAACGAACTCATGGAGAGGCGGATCGAGGAATCTTATGGTTACGGGGTTGCCTTCAAGTGCTTCATAGAGCTGTTCAAAGTCGCTCTGCTGCATGGGAAGTATCTTCTCGAGGGCAGCTTCTCTCTCTTCGACAGTGTCGGAGCATATCATTTCACGGAATGCGGCTATTCTGTCTGCCTCAAAGAACATGTGCTCCGTACGGCAGAGACCTATGCCTTCTGCGCCGAGCTCGCGTGCCTTTTTAGCGTCCTTGGGAGTATCTGCATTTGTTCTGACCTTGAGTACTCTGAACTCGTCAGCCCAACCCATTATTCTTCCGAATTCGCCTGCGATGGAAGCGTCAGCGGTGGGTATTGCGCCATCGTAGATGTTACCGGTGGAACCGTCTATCGAGAGCATATCGCCCTCATGGAAGGTCTTGCCTGCGAGGGTGAACTTCTTGTTCTCTTCGTCCATATTTATTGCCGAGCATCCGGATACACAGCATGTACCCATACCTCTTGCAACGACTGCTGCGTGAGAGGTCATACCGCCGCGAACGGTGAGTATGCCCTGAGCAGCCTTCATGCCTTCGATATCTTCGGGAGAGGTTTCGAGTCTTACGAGGACTACCTTTTCTCCTCTTGCCTTCCATGCCATAGCGTCTTCAGCGGTGAATACTATCTTACCGCAAGCAGCTCCGGGAGAAGCGGGAAGCGCCTTTCCGATAGGAGTAGCTGCCTTGAGTGCCTTTGCATCGAACTGAGGATGGAGAAGGGTGTCGAGGTTTCTCGGATCTATCATGAGGACAGCCTGCTCCTTGGTTATCATACCTTCGTCAACGAGGTCACAAGCTATCTTGAGAGCGGCCTTAGCGGTTCTCTTACCGTTACGGCACTGGAGCATGAAGAGCTTGCCGTGTTCAACGGTGAACTCCATATCCTGCATATCGTGATAGTGTGTTTCGAGTATATTGCATACTTCGACGAACTGTGCGTATGCTTCGGGGAACTTCTCTGCCATCTGAGCGATAGGCATAGGAGTACGAACGCCTGCAACGACGTCTTCGCCCTGTGCGTTGGTGAGGAACTCACCCATGAGCTTCTTCTCGCCGGTTGCGGGGTCTCTTGTAAATGCAACGCCCGTACCGCAGTCGTCGCCCATGTTGCCGAACGCCATCATCTGTACGTTTACTGCCGTACCCCAAGAATAAGGTATATCGTTATCGCGGCGGTATACGTTAGCTCTCGGGTTATCCCATGAACGGAATACTGCCTTTATGGCGCCCATGAGCTGTTCCTTAGGATCGGTCGGGAAATCTTCGCCTATCTTTGACTTGTATTCAGCCTTGAACTGCTCAGCGAGCTCCTTGAGGTCATCTGCGGTAAGCTCAACGTCCTGAGTTACTCCGCGGTCAGCCTTCATCTTGTCTATAAGCTGTTCAAAGTACTTCTTGCCGACTTCCATAACGACGTCGGAGTACATCTGTATAAATCTTCTGTAGCAATCGTAAGCCCATCTAGGGTTGTTCGACATAGTAGCTAAAGTTTCGACAACTTCTTCGTTAAGGCCGAGGTTGAGGATGGTATCCATCATACCGGGCATCGAAGCGCGCGCGCCTGAACGAACGGAAACGAGAAGAGGATTTGTCTTGTCGCCGAACTTCTTGCCGGTTATCTTCTCCATCTTTTCGATGTATTCCATTATCTGCGCCATGATCTCGTCATTTATCTGTCTGCCGTCTTCGTAATACTTTGTGCAGGCTTCCGTGGAAATCGTAAAGCCCTGGGGAACCGGGAGACCGATATTTGTCATTTCCGCAAGATTTGCGCCCTTACCGCCAAGCAGCTCACGCATGTTTGCGTTGCCTTCGCTGAAAAGGTAAACGTACTTTTTGCTCATATTGTAATGAACCTCCTGTTTTTTATTTTTATGCAACCTGTATTATATCACTAATTCATATTTTTTTCCACATTTTTTGGCGATATTATCATTTTTTTACAATATGTTCAAATTTACACTTCAAATATAGCGCAAGGTGCGAAAAATCAGTGCTTTTTGAGGTGAATTTTTATGCAAAATACAAATATGGGACATTTGCCGTATGAATTAAAAGTCTCAAAAGGGAAATACTCAAAGCAGAAGAAAAAATGAGAGGTACGGCAAAATGGCAATGCGCACGGGAAAAGTCGAAATATGCGGAGTAAACACGTCGGAGCTCAAGGTGCTTACACCTGAGGAAAAGGAGGAGCTGCTCATAAAGGCAAAGAGCGGTGACAAGAAAGCGAGGGAGGAGCTGATATCCGGAAATCTGAAGCTTGTTCTCAGCGTGATAAAGCGCTTCGGCAGCCGAGGAGAGAATCCGGACGATCTATTTCAGGTAGGCTGTATAGGTCTGATAAAGGCAATAGATAATTTTGATATGGATCACGGCGTTAAGTTCAGCACCTATGCGGTGCCAATGATTATAGGCGAGCTGCGCCGGTATCTGCGCGACAACAATGCTATAAGGGTAAGCCGATCGGTTAGGGATCTTGCGTACAGGGCGATAAACGTCAAAGAAGAGCTGTCGGCAAAGCTCGGAAGAGAGCCGAAAATCGAGGAAATAGCAAAGGAGATAGGCGTTCCGAAGGAGGAGGTCACGCTTGCGCTTGACGCAATAGTCGATCCCATATCTCTGTACGAGCCTATATTCTCGGAAAACGGCGACTCGGCGTATGTCATGGACAAGGTCTGCGATTCGTCAAACACCGACGAGAGCTGGCTCGAGAGCATTGCTATATCACAGGCGATAGACAAGCTCTCGCCCAGAGAAAAGCGCATAATCATGCTCAGATTCTTTCAGGGAAGGACGCAGGTGGAGGTCGCCGAAGAGATATCCATAAGTCAGGCTCAGGTTTCGCGCCTTGAAAAGGGTGCGCTCGAGAGAATAAAGAAGGAGCTCAGGTAGACATCAAAGGAGTATCGGGATGATAAAACAATATTTATCCGACATAAAAAAGCTGCTAAGACCAACGCTGAACATTTTTCTGTTATATTTTCTGATTTCCGTTCTGAGCGGAAGATACGGGGCGCTGTTCGGGATATGTGCGTGTCTCCCCTTCACTTTTCCGGTTC
>CAJOMW010000009.1 GCA_905235695.1 uncultured Clostridia bacterium
TATTTCAGCGATACGAACGCAGTTATACAGGTGATGCCGCAGCTCTCCGATTTTCACGAGGGCAGCGGCGATGTCGTTGAAAAGCTGAGAGACTTCACCATGGACGAGCTTCTCGGGCGAGAGGCAATAAACATAAAGAACAGCGATATAGCCGACTTCATAAGGGGAAAGACGGTGCTCGTCACAGGCGGAGGCGGCTCGATAGGCTCGGAGATATGCCGACAGATAGCGACAAACTCACCGAAAAAGATAATCATTCTCGACATATATGAAAACAATGCCTACGATATCCAGCAGGAGCTGAGAATGGAGTATGCAGACCGGCTCGACCTTGAAACTGTAATTGCGTCGGTTCGCGACTATGAGAGAATAAACGCAATAATGGCGCTTTATAAGCCCGACATTGTAATACACGCCGCGGCGCACAAGCACGTTCCACTCATGGAGGATTCCCCTCAGGAAGCCATAAAGAACAACGTCTTCGGAACCTACAACACGGCTCTTGCCGCAAAGAACAACAACGTCGAAAAGTTCATTCTCATATCCACGGACAAGGCGGTAAATCCGACAAACATAATGGGCGCAAGCAAGCGTATATGCGAGATGATAATACAGTCGATGAACGGCGGCGCAACCAAGTTTTCGGCAGTGCGTTTCGGAAACGTGCTCGGCTCGAACGGCTCCGTAATACCGCTCTTTAAGAAGCAGATAGAGGCAGGCGGTCCCGTTACGATAACCCACCCCGACATAATCAGATTTTTCATGACGATACCCGAGGCGGTACAGCTTGTGCTTCTCGCAAGCTGCAAGGCAGAGGGCGGAGAGATATTCGTTCTCAATATGGGACAGCCCGTAAAGATAGCGGATCTCGCCGGGAAAATGATACAGCTCTCCGGCAAAAAACCCGGTGAGGACATAGAGATAAAATACACCGGACTTCGCCCGGGCGAAAAGTTATACGAAGAGCTCATGATGAACGACGAGCATCTACAAAAGACGCAAAACGACAAAATATTTATAGGGCATTTTACGGACTTTGACAAGGATTCGCTCTTGTCTCGCCTCGAAGAGCTTCGCGAGATAGCCTGGAACAACTACCTGTCCCGGGAAGCTATGCTCTCGTCTCTCGAGAGCAAGATAGCCGAGCTTGTACCCACATTCCACAGAACGCCCGAGAGCAAGGTGAGCAGCGTATAGCTTCAGACAATCCGACACAAAAACTTTGAAGGGATATACATTATGAAATTGAAAAATACATACGTTTTGTCAATAACCGCATTACTTATCATCATATTTGCGTTTATATTTACGTCATGCACGGCAAAAGTCACGCAGGAGGACGCAGCAGCCGACGAGGAAACGCAGAGCGGCGACGCTCTTCCGGGCGGCGAGGAAGAGTACCCCGAGGATACCGAAGAGATACCCGAGGAGCCGTCAAAGCCGGAGTTTGTCGGCAAGCTCACCGGGCTTGAGACAACCGAGGAGCTGTCGAATATCCGCCCCGTTGCGATAATGATAAACAATATAAAGGTCGCAACGCCTCAGCAGGGCATTTCTCAGGCGGACGTCATATATGAAGTCCTCGCCGAGGGCGGAATAACCCGCCTTCTCTGCCTGTTCACCGATTACGCAACTCTTCCCGAGACCGGCTCCATTCGCTCATCGCGCGACTACTACATAGACCTCTCCGATGCGCACGACGCTATCTACGTTCACTGCGGCGGAAGTCCGGCGGCATACGAAACTCTTTCTGCGAGAAAGACCGAGAATATGGACGGCATCTCCTTTAACACCCCCTTCTACCGCAACGAGTGGCGAAAGAAGAACATGGGCATGGAGCACTCCATGATGACCACCGGCGATCTTCTCGTAAAGGGCATAGAGCAAAAGGGATACAGAACGACGAGCGACGCCGATCAGCCGCTTAAATTTGCCGAAAATGACGCCCCCATCGGCGGTGAAGCCGCTGCAAAGATGACTCTCAAGTACTCGTACTATGCGACAAGCGTATTCAAATACGACGATGAGAAAAAAGTGTACATGAAGGAGCAATACGGCGCGCCTCACATAGACTCCAACAACAACGAGCAGCTCTCGTTCAAGAACGTTCTCGTGCTGTTCTGCGGCCACAGCGGCGTTCTCGACTCGTCCGGAAGAATAGCGGTGTACTTCACCGGCGAAGGCGAAGGATATTACATGAGCGACGGAGAGTACAAGAAGATAAAGTGGACAAAGCAATCGAGAACTTCACCCTACACTCTCTACGAGGAGGACGGCTCCACCGAGCTTGTTCTAAACCCCGGAAAATCTTACATAGGAGTTGCTCCGACTGGCTCGGACGTAAGCTTTGAAGCATAACATTTAGAAGGAACTGATAGAATGAACCAGAAAGCAGAAGCAGCAAAGCTGCTGAAACCACTTATAGAGGGAAAAGACGAGGCGGAGATCGCAGAGATGCTCGAGTACCCTGCCGACAGGCGTATGGGCGACATTGCCCTGCCCTGCTTCAAGCTGAGCAAGGTGCTCCGCAAAGCGCCGCCGGTCATAGCAAACGACCTTTGCGACGGAGTTCTGCAAAATCCCGACAGCAAGGACACCTTTGACAGGATAGAGAGCGTAAACGGATACCTGAACTTCTACGTCTCACCGAAGGCGGTTGCTAAAAACCTTTCGGAAATAAGCCAAAACGAGCGTTACGGCTCGTCGGACATAGGCAAAGGCAGGACGATAGTTCTCGACTATTCTTCTCCGAACATTGCAAAGCCCTTCCACATCGGGCATCTGCGCTCGACCGTTATAGGTCAGTCCATAAAGAACATACACAAGTTCTGCGGATACGAGTGCGTCGGCGTAAACCACCTCGGAGACTGGGGAACACAGTTCGGAAAGCTGATATGTGCCTACAAGAAGTGGGGAAACAAGGAAGAGATAGAGACGCGCGGAATAAAGGCGCTCACAGAGATATATGTAAGGTTCCACGAAGAGGCTGAGAAGGATCCCTCGCTCGAAGACGAGGCAAGAGAGATGTTCGCACGCCTCGAGCAGGGCGACGAGGAGTGCCTTGAGCTATGGAAGTGGTTCGTAGACATAAGCCTTGCCGAGTTCAGGAAGGTATACGAGCTTATAGGCGCAGATTTTGAGTCGTACAAGGGCGAGAGCTTCTACTACGACAAGACGGATGCGGTAGTCAGCGAGCTTAAAGAAAAAAATATGCTCGTTCTCGACGAGGGAGCTTACATCGTCCCTCTCGACGAATACGGTATGCCGCCATGCCTCATCCTCAAGTCCGACGGCTCGACGATATATGCAACGCGCGACATCGCCGCCGCCAAATACCGCAAGGAGACGTACGACTTTGACAAGTGCATATACGTGACTTCCGCAGGTCAGAGCCTGCATTTTGCGCAGTTCTTCAAGGTCATCGAGCTGATGGGCTACGAGTGGGCAAAGGACCTCGTACACGTCCCGTTCGGAACGGTGAGCATCGACGGTGCAAAGCTCGCAACACGCACGGGAAATGTAATACTTCTCGAAGACATATTCAGAGAAGCTACTGAAAAAACGCTTGCCATAATAAACGAAAAGAACCCGACGCTTGAAGACAAAGAAGAAGTCGCAAGCGCAGTCGGCGTCGGAGCGGTCATATTCCACGACCTCTCAAACAACCGCATAAAGGACATAAACTTTATCTGGGACGAAGTCCTCAATTTTGACGGGAACACAGGTCCCTACGTTCAGTACACCTACGCGCGCTGCTGCGGAATACTCGAAAAGGCCGGCTCTTACGGCAAGGGCGGACTTCTCACGGAGGACGCAGAGTACAACATCGTAAAAACCCTCTCGCTCTTCCCCGAAAAGGTGGAACAGGCAAGGCGCGAGCTCGAGCCGTCGGTAATATCGAGGTATCTGCTCGACGTCTGCCAGGAGTTCAACAGATTTTACCACGACTGCCCCGTTCTCAAGGCGGAAAATGAAGAAACCAGAAACACGCGTCTCGATATAGTAAAGGCGACAGGCATAGTTCTGAAAAACGGTCTTGGTCTTATCGGGCTGAAAGCGCCTAAAAACATCTGAGAAAACGCACTCTTATGCCGATAGTGATCTAAGCGGCAAACAGCGACGGCCTACCTCACTATGCACAGGACAAAAATAAAAAGCTTATAAATTTTAAAGGAGAATATACACAATGTCAGGACATTCCAAATGGAAAAACATCATGCACAAGAAGGAGAAGACCGACCTGCAAAGGGCTAAGGTCTTCACCAAAATAGGTAAGGAAATGGCAATGGCCGTACGCGACGGCGGCCCTGATCCCGCATCAAACGGCAAGCTCAAGGACCTTATCGCAAAGGCAAAGGCAAACAACGTGCCTAACGAGAACATCGAGCGCACAATAAAGAAGGCTTCGGGTGCGGACGGAAGCGTAAACTACGAAGTCATACTCTATGAGGGCTACGGTCCGAGCGGAGTTGCGGTAATTGTCGAGGCTACCACAGACAACCGAAACCGCACGGGCGCAGATATGCGCCACTACTTTGACAAGTACGGCGGAAATCTCGGTCAGACCGGCTGTGTTTCGTATATGTTTGAGGACAAGGGCGTTATAGTTATTGAAGCGGACGGAGTGGACGAGGAAGAGATAATGGAGGCGGCTCTCGAAGCCGGCGCCGAGGACATATCAAACGAGGGCGAGGTTTACGAGATAACGACAGCTCCTTCAGACCTCTCGGCAGTCACCGACGCCCTTGAAGCAAAGGGCTACAAGTTCGTATCCTGCGAGCAGAGCAAGATACCGGCTAATTACGTAACTCTCACGGGCGAGGACGATCTCAAGAACATGAACAAGCTCCTTGAGATGTTCGACGAGAACGACGACGTAACAAACGTCTGGCACAACTGGGAGAACGAGGGCGACGAATAAGCCGCCGGCGATTCTTCCGCTCAAAAACATAAAAATTATTCCCTCCGGAAAAATCCGGGGGGAAATTTTTGCGCTTATAAAAGCGCCGCCTGCGGACGCAGACGGCGTTTTCCGTTAAATATTAAATGCCTTCCATTTCGCTTATCATATCGACTCGTCTCTGATGTCTGCCGCCTTCATATTCCGTCGACAGGAACGCTTCGACTATCATCTTTGCGGTCTCGGGGCCTATGACTCTCGCTCCGAGGCAGACGATATTTGCGTCGTTGTGAAGCCGCGTCATCTTTGCGCTGTAAACCTCGCTCACCGCCGCCGCTCTTATGCCCTTTACCTTATTTGCCGCAATCGACATTCCTATCCCCGTGCCGCATATAAGTATGCCGAGCGAGCCCTCGTCCTCTCTCACCGCAAGCGCAACCTTTTTCGCATAGACAGGATAATCCACGCTGTCGCTCGTGTAGGTTCCGACGTCGGTCACGCTGTAGCCGAGAGAATTTACGTGTCCGATAAGCATATTTTTCATTTCAAGAGCCGCATGGTCGCAGCCGATATAAACGTTTTTCATATTGATTATCCCTTATTTTATCATTCAGCGGCTTTATGAGTCTGCTCTTCCTCGTGCGCATGGCAAGACTCGCAGTCTATTACCATCTGCTCGAGCTCGGACGTATCTCTGCCTATCTTCTTGTAATAGTCGATTATTGCCGCCTTCACCGCTTCCTCTGCGAGGACGGAGCAGTGCATCTTTACCGGCGGAAGCCCGTCGAGCGCCTCAACGACGGCTGAATTTGTGAGCGAGAGAGCTTCGGATACCGGCTTTCCCTTTATCAGCTCGGTCGCCATAGAGGACGTTGCTATTGCCGATGCGCAGCCGAAAGTCTCAAACTTGCAGTCGGTTATTATCTCGTTTTCGTCTATCTTGAGATATATCTTCATTATGTCGCCGCACTTTGCGTTTCCTACTTCGCCTATCGCCGTTGCGTCAGGCATTTCTCCTACGTTTCTCGGGTGAGAAAAGTGATCCATAACTTTTTCTGAATAAAGCATATATATTTCCTCCTTGTGTGATGGTTATTTGAGTTCCTTAGGGCATATCGGCGAGAACGCGCGGAGCCTCTTTACGACGTCCGTCACCTTTTCGACGATATAATCTACGTCCTCCTGAGTTGTCTCGTGAGAGAGCGTAAGTCTGAGAGAGCCGTGTGCTATCTCGTGCGGAAGTCCTATCGAGAGCAGAACGTGTGAAGGCTCGAGCGACTTTGAGGAGCAGGCGGAGCCTGTCGAGGCGCTTATTCCCTCGGCGTCAAGCATGAGAAGGAGCGATTCGCCCTCGATATACTTGAACACAAAGCTTGCAGTTCCCGGAAGACGCTTTGTGGGATGACCTGTGAGAATGGATTCGGGTATTTCCGAAAGTCTTCTTATGAGGTCGTCCCTGAGAACGGCAAGTCTTGCGTTGTCGTCCTGCATCTCTTCGTTTGCTATCTCCAGTGCCTTTGCCAGTCCCATTATCGAGGCAATGTTCTCTGTGCCGCCGCGCTTGTTATTTTCCTGTCCGCCGCCGTCTACCAGGTTCTTTATCGTAACGCCCTTTCTGATGTAGAGTGCGCCGACTCCCTTAGGCGCTCTGAACTTGTGTCCCGAGAGCGAGAGCATATCTACTCCGAGCTTCTTTACATCAACCGGAATATGTCCGACTGCCTGTACCGCATCGGTAAAGAACAGCGTCTTTTTGCCTTCGAGCACCTTTGCTATCTCTTCGATAGGCTCTATCGTGCCTATCTCGTTGTTTGCGTACATTATCGCAACTATCGCCGTGTCGTCTCTGAGATTTTTCTCGACGTCCTCCGGGCTTACTCTCCCGTACTTGTCGACGGGAAGGTACGTCACGTCTATGCCCTTCTTTTCGAGCGCTTTGCAGGTGTTGAGGACAGCGTGATGCTCTATTTTGGTAGTTATTACGTGGCACTTGTCTGTCTTGTTCTTTGCAAGATACGCTTCTACCGCACCCTTTATAGCCCAGTTGTCACTTTCGGAGCCGCAGCTGGTAAAATATATCTCTCTCGCATCGCATCCGAGGATCGCCGCAATGCGTTCTCTTGCCGAGTCAAGCCTTTCCTTTACTACCTGTCCCTTGCTGTAAAGGCTTGAAGGATTTCCGTAAAATTCGCTGAGATAAGGGATCATTTCGGCGAGAACCTCGGGGTGAACGCTCGTCGTTGCCGCATTATCCGCATATACGAATCTTTTATCCGACATTTATATCATTCCTTTCTTTAAAACGCCGTAATGTGCTGCCTTGCATTTATATTAGCAGCGTCTAACCGCTGACTCAAAATAATTTCCGATTTCTCGGAAAATCCCTGTCAATCCGCGCAAAATATCTCCAAATTGCGCCAACTATATTTTATAGCATAACGCCTCTTATTTATACCTTTATTTGTAATAAAATCTTGTATTTTGTATGAAAATAATCCATATATTCTTAATTTTTACCGGAGGACGGTGTCGGCTCGATTCCGTGTTTGAAATATGCGCCGGTAATATAAAAAACGACGCAGAGCTTACATAAAATCTCAAAGTCCGCCAATACTAATCCCATAAAAACTCACGGAGGAAGATATAGCAATGATATACAATAGTGCCGAAGACGAAAGAGACGAAAATCAAAGCGAGGAAAGTCCGGACAAGAAGAGAGACGGAGAGCATGAAGAAGACGAAGAGATGCGCCGCCAGGAAAGACGCGAGATAGAGCTGTCGAACATTACCGAAAGCGGAAGCATTACCACAAAGAACGATGATATCACGATACACTCACTCGTCATAGCCGGTCAGATCGAGGGGCATTACCTTCTCCCCTCTCAGACAAAGGCAACAAAATACGAGCACGTCATTCCTCAGCTCGTAGGCGTAGAGGAGAGCGGCGACATCGACGGGCTTCTCGTGCTCATAAACACGGTCGGCGGGGACGTCGAGGCAGGACTTGCGATAGCAGAGCTTATATCGGGAATGACAAAGCCGACAGTATCGCTTGTGCTCGGCGGCGGTCACTCCATAGGCGTTCCGCTCGCCGTCTGCGCAAAGAAGTCATTCATCGTGCCGTCCGCCACCATGACGCTCCATCCCGTCCGCCTCAACGGGCTTGTCATAGGCGTTCCGCAGACCTTCACATATTTTTCCCGTATGCAGGACAGAATAACCGATTTCATAGTGAAAAATTCAAATGTGGACAGGGAAACGCTCAGACGGCTCATGATGGAGACCGACGAGCTTGCTGCGGACGTCGGCACGGTGATAGACGGGCTGAAGGCGGTTGAGATCGGGCTTATTGACAGCGTAGGAAGTCTGCACGAGGCACTTTCTTCGCTGAAAGATATGATAAAGCAAAAGAAAAGCGAGCGTGCGGAAAAGCAGATTGGCACATAACTCACATTTGAAAAGACAAAAAACGGCTGCGTAAACGGTTAAACGTCTGCGCAGCCGCAAATTTTTCCGATGAAGTACGGCGCGATCTTTTCAAGCGCCCTCACGGAATCTTACTTCTTGAGCCAGCTCATCATATTTCTGAGCTCTGCGCCCACCTTTTCAAGCAGGTGCTCGGACTCTTTTCTTCTCGAAGCGAGGAACTTTGCCTTTCTGCCTGCCGAGAACTCCTGAACGAATTCGGAAGCGAAGGTGCCGTCCTGTATTTCGGAGAGAACCTTCTTCATTTCTTTTCTGGTGTCTTCGGTTATAAGGCGCTTACCGGTTCTGTAATCGCCGTATTCGGCGGTGTTGGAGATGGAATATCTCATCATTGCGAATCCGCCGGAGTTGATGAGGTCAACTATGAGCTTCATCTCATGGATACATTCAAAGTACGCCATTTCAGGCTCGTAGCCTGCTTCAACGAGGGTGTCAAAGCCAGCCTTCATGAGCTCGGTAACGCCGCCGCAGAGAACGCACTGCTCGCCGAAGAGGTCGGTCTCGGTCTCTTCCTTGAAGGTGGTCTCAAGTATGCCGGCTCTGCCTGCGCCTATTCCGCTTGCGTAAGCGAGAGCGTAGTCCTTAGCTCTTCCGGAATAGTCCTGATATACTGCGATAAGGCTCGGAACGCCCTTGCCCTCGAGGTACTGGCTTCTTACGGTGTGTCCGGGGCCCTTGGGAGCGACCATTATAACGTCGATGTTCTTAGCGGGCTGGATGAGGTTGAAGTGAATGTTGAAGCCGTGAGCGAACATGAGTATGTCGCCCTCCTTCATGTAGGGGGCTACCTGCTTGTTGTAGATGTCGGCTGCGAGCTCGTCAGGCACGAGCATCATAACGATATCTGCCCTCTTTGCCGCATCTTCAACGTCGTATACCTCAAGTCCTGCCGCCTTTGCCTTTTCAACGCTCGATGAATCGGGACGAAGTCCTACGATTACCTTTACTCCGCTCTCGTGGAGATTCTGTGCGTGTGCGTGTCCCTGGCTTCCGAAGCCTATGATAGCTACCGTCTTGCCGTCGAGCATACCGAGATTACAGTCTGTGTCATAATACTTTTTAATCATTTTTCTTCTCCTTTTCCTGTTTGTGATTTTATTTATATTTTAATTGCTTTTGCCTTTTTCAATAGCCGTTGCGCCCGTGCGGCACAGCTCAACTATCTTTGCGCCGTGCTCCTTGAAGCGGCGTATGAGAGCGTCCACGCGCTCCTCGGTGCCGGTGAACTCGACTATGGCAGTCTTGTCCGATACGTCGACGACCTTTGCGTTGCGGTTGTTCGCAACGGCGAGTATCATCTCGAGCTGCGCATCGTCCTCGCATCTGAGCTTCATGAGAAGAAGCTCGCGGAGTATCGCCGTGTCCTCTTCGACGGAATACACAGTTTCCGCCTCGACGAGCTTTGCAGTCTGCTTTATTATCTGGCCAAGAGTATCATCGTCGCCGTGAGTTACTACGGTTATTCTCGAAACGTGAGGGTTATCGGTCTCTGCGACGTTGAGGCTGTTTATGTTGAAGCCTCTCTGACAGAAGAGCGACGAAATGCGGGCAAGCACGCCGGCGTTGTTCTCGACCAGCATCACCATGTATCGCTTTTTTCCAATGTTTTCGTTTCCCATTTTGCCTCTCCTATCCTATTATCGCATCTTCAAGCGTTCCGCCTGCGGGTATCATCGGAAGCACCCTCTCCTCGCGGTCTATATCACACTCTATCCATACCGGCTTATCGCTCGTGAGAGCTTCTGCAAACGCCTTTCTGAATTCGTCCGGAGTCGTGCATCTGTAACCCTTCGCACCAAAGCCCTCTGCGACCTTTACGTAATCGGTCTGTCTCTCGGGCTCGCTCTGGGAATATCTCTTGCCGTAGAACACCGTCTGCCACTGACGGACCATGCCGAGCACCTTGTTGTTGAAGATGACCGTAATTATCGGCATACCGTAGCTTACGGCCGTGCAGGCCTCGTTCATGTTCATGTGGAAGGAGCCGTCGCCGGTGATGTGTATTACCCTGCGCTTGCCTTCGGATGCGGCGTAAGCGCCTATCGACGCGCCGTAGCCGTAGCCCATTGTGCCCAGACCGCCGCTTGTGAGGAACTTTTCCGCCGTGGTGTGCTTTATATACTGAGCCGCCCACATCTGATGCTGACCGACATCGGTCGCATATATTGCGTTTTTACCTGCCATTTCGCATATATCGCTTACTATCTGATGCGGAGTGAGACGGCTTTTTGAGTCCTTCGGCTTATAGTCGTTCTTTTTGAACTTCGCTATCTCTCTTTGCCATGCGGCGTTTTTCCTCTGCTTTACGAGAGGAATCAGCTTTGTAAGCACCTGCTTTACGTCGCCTACTACGCTGTAATCGGCTCTTACATTCTTTCCGACCTCGCTCTCGTCTATATCTATGTGTACTATCTTTGCCTTAGACGCGAATTTTGAGGTGTTGAGCGCAACTCTGTCGCTGAAGCGAGTACCGACAGCAAGAACCAGATCCGCCTCGTTTACTGCGGCGTTTGCGCTATAATTGCCGTGCATACCGATAAGTCCGAGGCTGTTCTTTTCACCGTAGTCGAGTACGCCTGCCGCCATTATCGTGTAAGCCGCCGGGATATCCGCCTTGTCTATCAGCTCTTTCATCTGTTTTCCGGCGCCCGAGAGCCTGACTCCGCCGCCAAAGTATATGACCGGCTTCTTTGAGCCGTTTATTATCTTGGCTATTTCCTCTATGGAATCGCCCTTTATCTTCGGCTTCTTTTCGGTTATCTTCTTTTTCGGAGTAAACTCCGCCTTTGCCGCGGTAATATCCTTTGGAATATCGACGAGGACGGGACCGTATCTTCCCGTATGGGCTATCTCAAACGCTTTTCTGAGCGTATCCGCCAGCTCATCGACGTTTCTCACCACAAAATTGTGCTTTGTTATGGAAAAGGTTATGCCTGCTATGTATACCTCCTGAAAGCTGTCTCTGCCTATAAGAGGCGTGTTGACGTTACAGGTAATTGCCACCATCGGAACGCTGTCCATATAAGCCGTGGCGATTCCCGTGACGAGGTTTGTGGCTCCGGGACCGCTCGTTGCTATGACAACTCCCGTCTTTCCCGTTACTCTCGCATACCCGTCCGCCGCGTGAGCGGCTCCCTGCTCGTGCGCAGTGAGATAATGCTTTATCTTGTCCTTGTATTCGTAAAGCGCGTCATACAAGTTTAGTGCCGATCCGCCGGGATAACCGAAAACGGTGTCGACGCCCTGTTCAATAAGTACGTTTGCAACTATTTGCGCGCCCGTATACTGCATTACGCTTCCTCCTTAAAGAAAATTCACAAATGTTCCCAAAAAATACAAGCCTTCATCTCTTTTTCAGAGACAAAGGCTTAAACACTCTGCGGTACCACTCTTTTTATCGTAAAAAACGACCACTTTACGCCGCCTTGTAAGGCAGCTTGTCCGTAACGAGGACACTCGCCTGCATCTAATCGGCATTTCCTTTCGGGCAGGCAGCTCCAAGGTGACCTTCACGACTTGCTTTCCGGCTGCTTACACCATCCGCAGCCTCTCTTTGCTCCGGCAAACCGCTACTTTCCTTTTCACAGCTGATAGTTACCTATTCAAAAAGATTAAATATATTTTAGCAAATGTAATTGTGTTTGTCAAGAGCTTTTGCAAAAAAACTGCATTTTCGCTTTTTGCAAAGTCTCCAATTTATTTTTACACAAAAAAGTTTTGCAGCCCTGCGATTTTGGCGCTTATCACTCTTGACACGAGGGGGATTTTTCTATATAATATTATATCATAAAGTTAATAAACGTTTGGAGCCGCACAAGTTCTGCTCCGAATGATCGAAAGGCAAAAGAAATGATAAAACTTGAAGAAAACGGCGTATTTCTCGTCGACGGAAAAATCGTAAAGGAATACGGCTCCGACAAAAAGGAAGCCGCTAAGGGAACCATAGCTTATTCTGTGCTCAATAGCCACAACAAATCGGATAACATGGATAAGCTGAACATAAAATTCGATGCGCTCGTATCGCACGACATAACGTACGTCGGCATAATCCAGACGGCGAGAGCCAGCGGGCTCACGGAATTTCCCGTGCCCTATGCGCTCACCAACTGCCACAACAGCCTGTGTGCCGTCGGCGGTACGATAAACGAGGACGACCACGTATTCGGTCTCTCGGCGGCTAAGAAGTACGGCGGAATATACGTGCCGGCAAATCAGAGCGTCATACACTCCTATGCGAGAGAAGAGCTGGCTTTCTGCGGCGGCATGATCCTCGGCTCGGACAGCCACACGAGATACGGTGCGCTCGGAACAATGGGCGTCGGAGAAGGCGGTCCGGAGCTTGTAAAGCAGTTACTGAAGAATACATACGACATAAATATGCCGGAAGTCGTCCTTGTATACCTCACAGGTTCTCCCCGTCACGGCATAGGCCCTCAGGACGTTGCGCTCGCCCTCATAAAGGCTACCTTCGCAAGCGGATTCGTAAAGAACAAGGTGCTTGAGTTTGCAGGTCCCGGCATTGCGTCGCTTCCGATAGATTTCAGAAACGGAATAGACGTCATGACCACAGAGACAACCTGCCTTTCTTCGATATGGGAGACCGACGAAACGGTAAAGAAGCACTACGAGGTACACGGAAGACCGGAGTGCTACAGGAGGCTCTCGCCCGAAAAGGTCGCATACTATGACAGCCTTATAGAAATAGATCTCGGAAAGATAGAATCCATGATAGCCCTCCCCTTCCACCCGTCAAATGCGTATACCATTCACGAGTTCAACGAAAACGCCGTAGAAATTCTTCGCGGCGTTGAGAAGGAAGCGTCGGAAAAGTTCAAGAAGGCAAAGCTCGACCTCGTCTCGAAGGTCAGAGACGGCAAGGTATACGCCGATCAGGGCGTTATCGCAGGCTGCAGCGGCGGACTGTTCGACAATATATGCGAGGCGGCGGCGATACTCGACGGAAAGAGCACCGGCAGCGGCTATTTCAGCCTTTCGGTATACCCGACGAGCGTGCCGGTAAGCATAGAGCTCACGAGAAACGGTGCGACGGAAAAGCTGCTTGAGGCAGGTGCGGTAATAAAGCCGTCATTCTGCGGTCCTTGCTTCGGTGCAGGCGACGTTCCGGCAAACAACGGGCTTTCGCTCCGCCACACAACGAGAAACTTTCCGAACCGGGAAGGCTCCAAGCCCTCCGACGGTCAGCTCTCCGGCGTTGCGCTAATGGATGCCAGAAGCATTGCGGCAACTGCCGCCAGCGGCGGCGTTATCACTGCGGCGACCGACGTCGATTACGATTTTTCGCCTAAAGAATACCACTTTGACAAGAAAGTATACGAAAACAGGATTTACTACGGCTACGGAAAGGCCGACAAGGATGCAAAGCTCATACTCGGTCCGAACATTGCGGACTGGCCGAAGATGTATGAGCTTAGCGACAACGTTCTTCTCGAGCTTGCCGCTGTAATACGCGACCCCGTAACCACGACCGACGAGCTGATACCCTCCGGCGAAACTTCTTCATATCGGAGCAATCCGCTGAAGCTCGCGGAATTTGCCCTTTCGAGGCGAGTTCCTACCTACGTCGGAAAGAGCAAGGAGATAGCCGCAGTCGAAGCAGAGAGAACGTCCGGAGAAAAGCCCGAAAAGCTGCTTGAAGTGCTCGGAAAGTTTGGAGACGCCGATGCGCTCATAGGCAGCACGCAGTTCGGCTCATGTGTATTTGCGACAAAGCCCGGCGACGGCTCTGCGCGCGAGCAGGCGGCGTCGTGCCAGAAGGTGCTCGGAGGATTCGGAAATATATGCTACGAATTTGCCACCAAGCGTTACAGAAGCAACTGCATAAACTGGGGAATACTTCCCTTTACGCTTGCGGAAGGCGAACCGTTCCCGTATGAGGAGGGCGACTTCGTATTCGTGCCGGACGTGAGGGCAAAGATAGAGCGCGGCGACGAGGAATTTGACGCAGCAGTGCTTACAAAGGACGGCAAAAAGGAGAACATAAAGCTGTATATCAAGGGGCTGACTCCCGACGAAAAGCAGATAATACTCGACGGCTGTCTCATAAACTACTACGCTTCGCAGAATAAATAACATCACATAAAGAGGACAGGACAATGAGCAAAATTCAGATGAAGACGCCGCTCGTCGAGATGGACGGCGACGAAATGACAAGAATAATATGGAAGATGATAAAGGATGAGCTTCTCACGCCCTTCATCGACCTCAAGACAGAGTATTACGACCTCGGTCTGCCCGAAAGGGACAAGACGAACGATAAGGTCACTTATGACGCCTCCTACGCCGCAAAGAAATACGGCGTTGCGGTAAAGTGCGCCACCATAACCCCGAACGCTCAGCGCGTAGAGGAGTACAACCTAAAAGAGATGTGGAAGAGCCCGAACGGCACGATACGCGCCATTCTTGACGGCACGGTATTCCGCGCGCCGATAATCATCGACAGCATAAAGCCCGTCGTAAAGAACTGGAAAAAGCCGATAACCATCGCACGTCACGCTTACGGAGACGTATACAAGGCGACGGAGTACCGCGTACCCGAAAAGGGCAAGGCGGAGCTTGTATTTACCGGCGAAAACGGAGCTTCTTTCCGTGAGACGATATACGACTTCGAGTGCCCCGGCGTTATACAGGGACAGTACAACAAGGATTCGTCCATACGCTCGTTTGCTCACTCCTGCTTCAAGTACGCCATAGACACAAAGCAGGACCTCTGGTTCTCCACCAAGGACACCATAAGCAAAAAGTACGACCACACCTTCAAGGACATATTCGCCGAGATTTACGAGAGCGACTACAAGTCCGAATTTGAAAAGCTCGGAATAGAGTATTTTTACACGCTCATAGACGACGCCGTAGCAAGGGTAATAAGGAGCGAGGGCGGCTATATCTGGGCGGTAAAGAACTACGACGGAGACGTCATGAGCGACATGATTTCCACGGCGTTCGGCTCGCTCGCAATGATGACGTCGGTACTCGTAAGCCCCGACGGAAATTACGAATACGAGGCGGCGCACGGAACCGTTACGCGCCACTATTACAGATACTTAAAGGGCGAGGAAACCTCAACGAACCCCATGGCGACCATCTACGCCTGGACGGGAGCGCTCAGAAAGCGAGGAGAGCTGGATAATCTTCCCGAGCTTTCCGGCTTTGCGGATAAGCTTGAAGAGGCTTGCATCGACACGCTCAGCGAGGGCATAATGACGAAAGACCTCGTAAATCTTGCGGAAGGTATTGAGGCAAAGCCGGTAAATACGAGCGAGTTTATAAAGGCGATAAGAGAACGGCTGGAAAAGAAGCTGTAATCGTCGGCTCGCCTCATGCGCCCGGCAGCACCTCGGCTCTTAGCGGAAAATCGGCCTCGTCATCGGCGACGGGGCTTTATTCCTATAGTGAGGCGCAAAAGCTTTTGCACTTCGTTTTTTGAGTCACCATATAATACGCCAAAAAGGAGAGATGTCCCATGAAAATGCGCACCTTCGGCAAGCTCGGCATAAAGGCGTCCGCCTTCGGTCTCGGATGCATGAGATTCCCAATGACAAAGGACGA
>CAJOMW010000010.1:0-16049 GCA_905235695.1 uncultured Clostridia bacterium
CTTCGCACTTGTTTCCGGCCATTCCCGCAAGAGGGAAGGGCAAAAATCTTTTGGTACTTTTCTTTTTCAAGAAAAGTACGTAAAACGTGTCCCCAAAGCACCGTAAGGTGCTTTTTGTGCCAGAAAGGCACTTTGGAAACTGTACCTGCGCTCAGCAGAGCAACAGAAAAAGAATATAAAAAGCCGCTGGAGCAACTTTTCATGTAAGTAAAGAGACTTTGTTGAAAATCCGCCTGAATTATTGTAAAGAAGGAGCAGGCTCTCGCCTGCTCCCTGTGTGTTATCTATAGATTGTTATTATTCGACTATGATGCTCGAAATATAGAATTCATCAGCTGCGTCAAACGGGTCGTATCTCAATCCGGTTATTCTGCCGGCGAAGAGATAGTTCGCTGAAGTTGTAAATTCAAATACTGCAAAGCCTTTATCGTCTACCTCGCCAACTTGTGTGCCGATGATCCTCTTAGCCGCCGTAAATCCGGAATCACCCTCGGTCATGAAGAAGAGCTCACTTGCCGCAGGAATCTTAGTCATGTTCCACTTCACGGATATCGTTATCTTTTGGACGTCTTCCGCATCGAACTGTCCTAAGAGACCTGTGAGTACTACGATCGGGTCTCCTCTGCCATCGTCTCTTTCTTTACCTATACCGTATGCATAGCCGTCCTTGAGTACGAGATTGTTCGATGTGCAGTTGCTGAGCCCTGCGCTTTCAACTATGTCATCTGCGTAGTATTTCTTCTTGAGAGACTCTTTTTCAGCTTCGGTTACAACTCTCTTGCGGTTCTTTGCAATTGCAGCTCTGTTGATTATTGCAGCTGCTTCCGCACGGGAGATGAAATTCTCCGGCAGGAAGTTATAATCGCTGTCAACACCTGTTACCACGCCGGCGTTGTAGAGTTTTAGTACTGACATATATGTCAAATCTTTCTTTGCAAGGTCGGGTACCTCGGTAAACATATTTATCTTGGTGTACCATTCGCTCGGGAGCGCCCTTGCAATCATGTCGGCAAACTCTTTACGCTTTGCGTTGGCATTGTAATCCGTATACTGTTCGCTCTTGATTATGCCTGCGTTTATCGCCTCGGTAACGTAAGGAGCATACCATTCTTCGCCTTCCGCCGGGCTTATCGGCTCGAGGTAGTTGTACTGGCGGTTGAGTCTTACCGCCAGAGTTATGGACTCTGCAACGGTGACGTTTCCGTAAGGTGCATATATCTCATCGCTCATACCGGTTACGAAGCCGAGCTTGTAAGCCTGCGTTACTTCGGGTGCATACCATTCGCTTTCGGGTACGTCGGTGAATGGCATTGCTCCCTTGACAACTATGGGGAATCTTGGCGTTGCTGTCGTTCCCGTGATGTCGTCCATATTCTCGGGAACGGTGTCGGTGAACATTATCCAGTCAATGTCGAGATCGCCCTTTACGTCGCCGACAACCGAGAACATGAGCGCTTCTATCGTGCCGCTCCACCCCTCAACTGCCGCCATATCATATACGAGCATCGAGTACTCATCCGTGAGTTCCTGTACCGCAGACTTATCCTCTGTGAAGCGTCCGCGGACACCGTCCTCTTCTCTGAATAAAATCTTTAAGCCCTTATTGCTGAAGCCGTCTTCTTTCGCCTTAACAACTATGTAGGGATGCGTGTCTGCATCGAGCGAAATGATAGTAGAAGTAATTGCAGGGCTGTTTGCTGAGCCGGAAATCATTCCGTTTGACGTATAGGACGCAACGCTTTCGGTTATGCCGCCAAGCGTCATCTGTCTCGTGTACTTAAAGAGCTCTGCATCTCCTTCGTTGTCGAAGTTGTAGAGTATCGTTCCCTCTCCCCTGGAGCGGCTGAGCGGCGAGATATAGGGTTCGCCTTCGCCGTCATCGGCAAATCTTATACCGCTCGGCTCTATCTTTCCGGGCTTTGTGAGGTCGGTTACGGAAGACTTGCTGTCATAGTTGTGCTTGGTCGCACCGGTATCGTTCACACCTTCGGAGGTATTTACTTTGCCGGAGGACTGTGAAACGGCTTCTGCCGTAGCTATGGCGGTATCTGCGTCGGTTACGACTATGCTGCTTACCGCTGCGGATGTAGCAAAAAGCTTGACATCCGACATCTCGCCTTCAATTTCGGATATATCGAATATTGCGTAGCCGTTCGCATTCGTTTTCGCTGTAATGCTGCACTCGTCGCCGCTTTCGCTTGTATACGTGAGGGTTATGGAATTGCCTTCCTTTGTGCCTGCCTTTACGATAATGGCATCTCCGTCTGCAGGATCTATGCTGTCGGAAGCTATGGCAACATTCTTGCCGTTTTCGGTAGTGGACTCAAAGGCAATATCCTTATCCCATATAGCGTAGAGTACGGTGTCGTCAACTATTCCAAAAGTTTTGGAAACGCCTGCTTTGTCGTCGGGATCCTTGGACCAGCCGGTGAACGAGTAGCCCTTGCGTGAAGGAGTTGCGGAAGCGACGTATGTGTCGCCCCATGTAGCCGTAGCGCTGTCGGGAAGTCCGGTAACCTCGTCGCTTGTATTTGCGTTGAAGGATACCGTTCTCTTCATATCCGCAACGAGAATATACTCAAGTCTGGTGATACTCTTATAGATGTTGTTCGGGTCTATTCTTAAAGCTGTTATATCATTTTCGACATATTCGCCGATCTTGGAGAAGTCGAGAACGTATGTATCGAAGCTGTCAACGCCTTTTCCTTCGAGAGTAGCTTTTAAAGATCTTGATTCGCTGAGCGCACTGTTAAAGCCGGCAGCAGACGCATCATAGAACCGATAGTATATTTGGAAGAAATCATCCGCAGTGGTTGCCATCTTTACATATACTTTGTAGTAATCCGAGCCCTTTATCGGGGTGTTCGTACCGTATTCCACGTATGCCATCATATCTCCGCTGGTTTTTACGTCGTTGTTAAGCTCGAGATAATTAGCTGTCTTTGTAGTAGTAGCGTCGAACTTGATAGGTTCCGCATTGTAGAATGGGTAGTAATAGCCTCTGCCCCATACCGCATACAGAGTAACGTCCTTTGTAACGGTGAGAATATCAACGGTCTCAAGGGTGTCGTCCGAGGTCGCCCAGCCGAGGAATGCATATCCGTCTCTTACGGGTCTCTTATCGGATATTTTGTAATATCCGCTTGCAGTGTCGTCTTCCGGCATATTGCTTACGGAATCGGTGGTGTTTGCGTCGTAGTGAATAGTAGAGGGCTCTACCTGATTCTTTATGGTAACATCGTAAGTAGCTACTACTTTTCTGTTATAGTTGGATACGGCGGTTATGGTGATATCGCCGTTCATCATGGGAACTACTGCGCCGGTATCCTCATCTATCTGAGCTTTGGTATTGTCGCTTATTGACCACGTAGCTGTGTGGTTCGGAATGGTTTCTTCTTCGTCAAATACAAGCTTGTAGGTGGTCTTCCTCTGAGCGGCGGTTATCTCTGTAGGTCCGCTTATCTCCATAGAGTACATAATATACGGATCGGTCTTCGGGAAAGTATAGGATATGAGAAGATTTCCGGTTGCGTCGTCAATAGATATTTCCGCTTCTTTTCCGTCGATCGTCGCCTTTACGTCATCCTTGAATCTCGCGCCGGCACCGGCCTTCGGAGATACTGCTATCTCTACTGTATAAACAGTGTTTTCGTTGAACGCGCCGTCCGAAAGTCCGTTCTTCCAGGTAAGCGACTGGAAAGATGCGTTGGAGTTCTTGACGGTCGCCTTAGTGACCGCCTGTTCGCCCGTTACGGGAGCGGTAACGCCGGTTATCTCTATAACGTCGTCGTCAAACACGTCCGTTTCAATGAATCTTACGTCTCTTACAGCCCATCCGGGAAGTCCGTCGCAGGCGTCGATTCTCAGCCAGTATATCTGACCTGCCCAATATTGGTTCGTGGAGAGATTAAATATGTAAGAAACGTACTTTCCGTCTTCGGATATCTCCTGCTTTACACCCTTAACGCCTCTTGACGAAGCATAGCTCTCAGCAGGTGTAAGGCTGAAGTAGCCGTCAGGGTCAGTTCCCTGGGCGAGAATATTTGAATATCCTTCGTCTGTGTATTCTGCGTCAAATCTTACAACTGCCGCCTTTATATCGGATGCATAGAATCCGAGAGGAAGCTTGATTGACGTATCCATATTGGTACTGGTATCCGGATGGAGAAGAACCTCATTGCCCTTATAAAAAGTTTCGAGAGGATCTACTTTGTTATAGGTAATTCCTTCATAGTTTGAGGGAATAGCAAAGTTGAAGTCATAGGAAACCACTGCGTAAAGAGTTACGTCCTCGGTGGGAGTTATATCATAGATTATGTCGTCATAATCGCCTGTCGTCGACCAGCCGTTGAATCTCTTGGTTCCCTCGGGGGTTATGCTGTCGTAGGTCTTGGAGAGGTCTACCGACTCGCCGCTGAATACCACGATGGAGTCGGGACCGGAAACGAGTCCGTCGCCCTTGAAGCTTACCGTATATATCTCTTCGTCGGTCTTTACGTTAGGCTCGAGGACTACGCTGCTCTCGAGGTTTACAACATCACCTGCTGCGTAAACGTTGCCGTTCTGATCCTTCCAGGGCTTTTCTTCGTCGATATACCATCTGGAGTCGGTAACTTCATAGGGAAGCTCGCTCGTTATGGTAACTGCCTTGTCGCTGTCGGATTCAAAGAATGCGGTTTCAGCCGGCGTGGCTGCGCCTTCCTTGAGCACAGTGTAGAAGCCGGGAACGTATGAGAGCGAGTATACCGCTCTGTATATTTCAAGGTCATCTATCGCATAGCGAGGATCGCAGGAACTGGACGGACTTGAATAGATGCTGATGCCCTCGCTTGCGTACACCGCTCTCTTTGCGGTTACGGTAAATTCGAATTCAAATTCATGCCAAGCATTGTCTGCGGGAACCGACAAGTTACTGCATACAACGTGGTCCACGTTATTTTCATGTCCCACAACATCTGCGACGTCGCCCGTAAACTGAACCGAAAAAGAAACCCGTACCGGCTCATCGCTCGCAACGGCTTCTCCGTTGCTGCCGGTGGCATAGCCAAGGTTCTTTACTTTAAATTTTCCCTTGTATGCACCGGGTCTTATTGTCATGTATACCATGTTATGATTCCATACCTGTGAAGAACCGTCATTCACGTAAGCATAGTAAGCCTTGTTTCCGTCCGTTTCTTCAACCACGTCCGTGGTATAAAGCGAGCTGGAATTGCGCATCGGAGAATAACCGGATTCCATATCTCCGAGTCCTATCAGATCGTCGCCGACATCGGGGGTTTCAGATGCCAATTTATACGAAAGTGCAGTAAACGTAAGAAGATCCTCGCCGTCCGCGGTCACTATGTTGGATCTGAAGGAGCCTATGGAAATAGTTGAGCCTAAATTCTTAGGTGCTACGTAAACGATGACAGTCTTGGTCTCATCATCGTAGTCAACGGCTACCGCATCGGCGTAATTGAGGTTGTCAAGCGTTACGGTAGCAGGGTTTACAGCTTTTTCAAATGTGAAGTAAGCGCCGGGGAATCTCGGATCCACGTCCGAAGTCTTTCCGTCATAGCCTGAGGCGGATACGGGGCTTATTCTGCCGAATCCCGCTTCGGACATCCAAACCGCCTTAAACGTCTTAGCTTCGGTAACATACACAGTTGCGCCGCCGGCATATGTATTCTCTCCGTCGGTCCAGCCTATGAACATATATCCGTCCTTCGAAATTGCCGATCCCTTGGGGAGAACGAGAGAACCCTCTTCGCCTTCGTTAAAGGCGTATGTGGTGTCAGCGCTCGTTATGCCGCCGTCGGCGTCGAGAGTTACGCTGAATGTATTTCTCTCCCAGACTGCGTAAAGGGTTATGCGGCTGTTGGAGTCGAGTTCCGACTTTGCGGGGGTTATGGAGGTTATTATACCGTCAGCCGTCGCACTTTTTGAGCGTGCCCAGCCCTTGAAGGTATAGTACTGACGGGTAAACGAGGTCTCGGTGGGAAGAGTCGCAGTTTTGCCCACTTGAACGGTTATGGGATCGTCTCCGTCTCCGCTTCCGCCGTTAGCGTCAAACACGATCTCAGCCTCTACCGGAACACTATCTATCTTTATGTTGTCGAGGCAGAAGTAGTGAGGGTTGCTGCTGGATGCGGCAGACGCATTGGAATGTACCATGCAGAAGTCGAGAGAGATCTCGGAAGTGTCCTCGCCGAGGTCTACTGTCTTGGTAACCGTCGTCCATGCGCCCGCACTTATTGCCGTCGAGTTTTTCGGAACGAGAGATACCGACGTTTCGCCGTAATTGAAATTGGAAGAAACGACCCTCGTCGGTGTTCTTCCTCTGTTGTTCTCCGGCATAACGTCGTAGGAAATCGTATATCTGCCTTCCGGGAAGTCGCCATCTATGGGGAGAATGACCTTGGGGTCCGCATCGCTCGTTACCTTTATGCGGGCATAGGTATTTCCGGAAGCCGTGGCTTTGGCAACAGTCGTAGATGTTGTTTCGTTCTGAAGCATTGATACGTTTCCGTCTTCAAAATCGAATTCGATCGGGAAGTCCGCATCCTCCGCGAGCGAAGCCTTGGCCTTATCTTTTTCAATCGCTGCGGCAAAATTCCCAGTGGCTTCTACACCTTGATCAGCTTCAAACGCAAATGCCGGGAGGCAAAAAGCGAATGTAGACACGATCATGGCAAAGCTGAGAATAATGCTGATTAGCTTTTTCATGTGAACTGCACTCCTTTTGTATGTGTTCTGTATTATTCCGGGCATAGCCGTCCCCTAAAAAAGGCGACAAATACCCCTATAGAAATACGTGTACATTATACAACAAAACAACCTGATTGTCAATACTTAGGGCGCAATTTGGCTTTTATGCGGTCTCAAATTGTCATTTTTAACACTGTCACACAAAATATATGACAAAAAAGCACAAAAGACGCAATATTTTGATTTAATTGCGTCTTTTTTTATTTACAAATTGTGCAATATATACAAAATTTGAACTTTTTACAGCTTGGAATAAAGCTCCGAAGCTCCGCCTATGAGGTCGGAGAGCTCGTCGGCTTCGAGGGGGCGCTGAGCGATGAGGGCGAGCAGATATATCTGCCTTGCAATCTTTTCGCACAGCTCCTTATCGCCGTCCGATGCGATTTTTTCGGAAAGGTGCGACGTGAGCGGGTTTGCGGCGTTCAGAACGAGCGTCATTTCCTGCGGCATGTTCATCGACGAAGCGCCGCCGTAGAGCTTCATCATGTCGGCAAAGCGCCTCGAGTCCTCCGAGAGGTTTAGAAGCGCCGGAATGCTCTCATCCTTCAGATATTCTGCGCTCACCTTGAGCGAGTCGCCCTTTCCGAGCGCGTCTTTTACAAATCCCGTGAGCTTTTCAAGCTCCTCTGTGCTTTCGCTCTCCTTTTCCTCCTTTAAGATATCGGAGAATCCGCTGTCTACTCTGACAAACTTTACATCCTTCAGCTCTTCGCCGTTATCTCCGCTTTCGACGGCGCTTATAAACTGCAAATCCATCAGCTTGTCAAGCGACAGCACAGTTACGTTCTGCTTGTCGAACGCCGATATATACGCAGATTGCTGCTTTACGTCATCGGAGTAGTACACCTTTTTATTGAAATTCTCAGCCGAGGCGTATTCCTTCAATGTGACGTACTTTCCGGAGGTAGTCTTATACAGAACGGAGTCCTTTACCTTTGAGAAGAACTTCTCGTCCCTCACGCATCCGTACTCGACGAACAGCTTCATGCCGTCCCACATCTCTTCGTACTTCTCCCTCTCCGTGTTGAAGAGCGAGTTTATCTTGTCGCAAACCTTCTTTACGATATGGGCGGATATCTTTGAGACGTAGCCGTTTGTCTGGAGATAGCTTCTCGAGACGTTCAGAGGAAGCTCGGGGCAGTCTATGACGCCCTTTAAGAGGAGCAGGTACTCCGGTATGACTTCCTTTATATTGTCCGCCACGAACACCTGGTTGTAGTACAGCTTTACCTGTCCCTCGTAAGAGCCGAACTCGTTCTCAAAGCGAGGGAAGTAGAGTATGCCCTTGAAATTGAGAGGATACTCGGCGTTTATGTGAATGTGGAAGAGCGGCTCGCGGTAGTCGTTGAAGACCTTGCGGTAAAACTCGGCGTACTCCTCCTCGGTGCAGTCCTGCGGCTTTTTCAGCCAGAGAGGCGTAGTGTCGTTTATCGGCTTTATTTCCTTTTCCCCGGGCTCTTCGCCGTCCTTGTTCTCCTCGACCTTTTCGGGCAGGACGGTGAAATATATCTCGTACGGCATGAAGGAGCAGAACTTGTCGAGTATCTCTCTTATCTTGTACTCGTTCGCATAAGACTTTTCATCTTCGTTTATGTGGAGGATGACGTCCGTTCCTCTGCCTTCCCTCTCGCAGCTCCTCATCTCGTATTCGCCGTCGTCGTTGCCCGTCCACCAGACTGCCTTGTCGTCGTGCCACGACTTTGACTTTATCTCTACTTTGTCCGCTATCATGAACGCCGAGTAGAAGCCGAGACCGAAATGTCCGATTATGCCGTTGCCGTCGTCCTCGCCCTTGCCCTCGTACTTTTCGATAAAGTCAAGAGCGCCCGAGAGGGCTATCTTATTGATGTATTTGTCCACTTCCTCCTCGTTCATGCCTATTCCGTTATCGGAAAAGGTGAGCGTGCCGAGATCGTTGTCCAGCACTACGTCTATCCTGTACGGCTCTCCGTCGGACTCTGCCTCAGAGAGGGATACGAGCCGCTTGAATTTTGTTATCGCATCGCATCCGTTTGATACCAGCTCGCGCACAAAGATGTCCTTGTCAGAGTAGAGCCACTTCTTTATGACGGGGAAAATATTCTGTGTTTCGACGGATATACCGCCTTTTTTTACCTGTTCACTCACTGTTATACAGTCCTTTCATTTTTCTTTTAAGGAGCATTTTACAACCTAAGTTGCATGATATCTTTGCTATTTTGTTAACAATGTATTATTTCACACGATACTTGACACATACGGGTATAAAATGTATAATAAGTACAGAAAGCGAAAGGAGCACAGCAATGCAAAAATCAATGCCTTATAAAATTTTAGCCTATATTCCGTTCCTGTTCATAGTCAGTCTCCTGTCGGAATACAAGAGTCTGCCGTCGGTGCGGTTTCACTGCGGTCAGGGCATGCTTGTGACTGCGCTTTTTATAATATCGGGCATATTCGGGTGGCTTCCGCTTGTTGGCTGGATAATCTCGGCGGTGTGCGGCGTTGCGTGGATAGTATACATGATAATCGGCATAGTACACGTACTCGGAGACAGAGACGACGAGCTTCCGCTTATCGGAAAATACGCTTTTTTCAGATAAGGAGATCAAATGAAAAAGATAGACCAAAACAAGCTGAACGACTCCCTATCAGCTCTCATCGAGGAAGAAATTTCAAAAGCGCATCTTGCAGGTGCGGCCGTTATTGTAAAGCAGAGCGGCAAAACGGTGTGCGAGCTGCGTCTCGGCTCGAAGAATTCCGATACCGGCGAGCCGCTTGCAGAGCGCACCATGTTCCGCATTGCCTCCATGACAAAGCCGGTCACCGGGGTTGCCTGCCTTATAGGTCTGCAAAAGGGCTGGTTTGACCTGCACGACAAGCTCTCCGACTATCTTCCCATATTCTCGGATATGTACGTAGGGCGCATGGAAGGTGGGAAAGTCGTCCCCGATCACAAGGCGAAGAACGACATTTACATATACCAGCTGCTCTCTCACTGCAGCGGACTGCTCGCCTCGGACACCATCGGCGCCTTTCAGGAGGATCACACGCCCCTGTCCGCATACGCCTCGCAGGCGGCAATGGTCGAATACTGCGCATCGCAGACCTATCTGTCCTTTGAGCCGGGCGAATGCACCTCATACAGCGGATACGCTGCGTTTGATGCGCTCGCACTTATAATCGAGCAAAAGAGCGGCATGAAATACGCCGACTTTGTAAACCAATACATCTTCCGTCCGCTCGGTCTTAGAGACCTCACGTTCAATCCAACCGACGAGCAGTGGCAGCGCTTTTCGGCTATGCACGACAAGGCGGACTGCCCGTGCACGGTAACGGTGAACATGGGACGGCACACGTACGAGCAGTTTCCGCTCGGGTACACCTGCGCCGGAGCGTCGCTATCCGGGACGATAGAGGACTATTCGGTCTTTGCGGAAATGCTGAGGCGCGGCGGAGAATACGAGGGAGTGCGCATATTTGACGAAAAGCTGCTCAGCCTCATGCGAACGCCGTACGTTCCCGACGGCACTCCCGGACGCGACGTATATGATTCATGGGGACTCGGAGTCAGGGTAGCGGTACACAACCCCGTGCTTCCGGAAGGAGCATTCGGCTGGAGCGGAGCGTACGGAACGCATTTCTGGGTGGACACGGAGAACGAGATAAGCGCAGTATTTATGAAAAACAACCGCTGGTATGACAGCCACGGCGGCGGAGAGACCGGAAAGATGGTCGAGAGGGCGGTTATGGAAGCGATGGAGGGTTAGCAAGGCCTGCACAAATACGGTAAAATATTTGCCTTAGTTTCCATACCGTAAATATTATGTCATTGTATGCAAAATTGATGGCACCCCACTGAAAAAAGATAGGGGTTGTAGCAAAATTCGCAGATTGCACAAAAAGTGGGACAGCACACAGGCTGTCCCCTATAAATATTTGTTGATATTGCACAAATTATGGGCTGTAACAATTCATTTTGCTACAGCCCGTTTGTTTTGGGGTGAGTTATCGGATTCGAACCGACGGCCTTCAGGGCCACAACCTGACGCTCTAACCAACTGAGCTAAACCCACCATGTAATAAAAGTGAAGAGAAGCGGATCAAAAAACCGCCTTGCGATTTTTCGTTTTTAAAAAATTTTGCCCGAAAGGGCAAAGTGGCGTGCCTGGAGGGACTCGAACCCCCGACCTACTGCTTAGAAGGCAGTTGCTCTATCCAGCTGAGCTACAGGCACATGGATATAAAAGTGCTTGCCGGACGCCGTCAAAAAAACAGCGCCCTAAGCGGTGGAGCGGGTGAAGGGAATCGAACCCTCACGACCAGCTTGGAAGGCTGGGATTCTACCATTGAACTACACCCGCATATATCGCCTAACCTCTTTGGCGCTCATATATATTATCACATAATTTCCCGTTTGTCAAGATGTTTTTTGAAAAAAAGTTGCTTCTTACGGGCATTATGCGACGCCCTGCAAGCGCCGCAGGGAAAGGCCTATGGCTTTTTAAAAGTCGGCAAGGTCCAAGCCGGGTTTGCTCCCGTTGTCATCGTCAAGCACAAGCTCGAGCTTTACGTTCATTCCGAGAATTTTGGAGGCACAGCTTTGTATCAGCTCCTGCTTCGACACGTCGTTTTTCAGTGCGTAATGACCGAAGAAATTGAGGCGAAGAAGGAGCTTATCTCCGGATATAAAGGCCTGTGCGTTGCCTATAAGCGAGCCCGTCGCCATATCCTTGCTCTTTACCTCGTCGAGCAGCTCGCCGAATGCGAGCATGGGCACCGGCTCGTCCGATTTTTCGGACCGGGGTGCGGAATGAGCGGCTTTGCCGTCGTCAGACGACGTTTTTTCCGCCTTTGGCGCTTCGGCTTTTATCTTTTCGGCGGAAGGCGTCTTTACCTCGGCTTTTACAGCTTTGGACGATACGGCGGTATTCAGCGGAGCGGCTGCGCCGCTGCCGACAGACGCTTCGAGCTCGGACAGTCGTGCCAGCACCGCCTCGGGGCTTGCGTCAAGCCTCGGATCGCAGAGCTTTATTATTGCCGTCTCCATAACCGTTCTTCTCGAAAGTCCGCTTCTTGCGAGCTTGTTCTGTGCGTTTTCCGTCACCTCTATCGAATACAGCAGTCTCTCCTTCGTAAAGGCGTCCTCTACGTTTCTGAGCGTCTCTATTACGTCGGAGGTGGTGTCCATGAGGCTGCTGACGTTATTGCTCGCATACTTTATTATAAGGAGATTCCTGAACATTTCGCCGATCTCCGTGCAGAGTACTCCCATGTCCTTGCTCGCAGCGTATATTTCGGAGAGTATGCTCAGAGCGCTTGCGCTGTCCTTGTCCGCAATCGCCCGGAGAAGTCTGAGCACAGGCTCGTTTCCGACAACTCCGAGTGCCGCCGCCGCCTTTTCACGGTCGACGTCCTTCATGCCAACAAAAAGCTCGAGCATTGAGAGTGCGTCTCGCATAGCTCCCGTTGCGAGTATTGATATAAGGCGCAGTGCATCGTCGTTTATGCCTATGTTTTCAGTGTCCGAGATGTATCTAAGGCGCGGAAGCATATTTTCGGGAGATATGCGGTGGAAGTCAAAGCGCTTGCAGCGGGAGAGTATCGTCGGAGGTATCTTGCTCAGCTCTGTCGTGGCAAGTATGAATAGGACGTGTGCAGGCGGCTCCTCGAGCGTCTTGAGGAGTGCGTTGAATGCGCCGTCCGAGAGCATATGCACCTCGTCGATTATGTACACGCGCTTTTTCATCTCGAGCGGCATAAAGCCGACCTTTTCATTGAGGTCGCGTATATTGTCTACGCCGTTGTTTGAAGCGGCGTCCATTTCAAGTATGTCGAAGGAGTTGTCAAATGCGAGACATGACGGGCAAACGCCGCACGGGCTTCCGTTTTGCGGATTTTCGCAGTTTACCGCCTTGGCAAGTATTTTTGCGCAGGTGGTCTTTCCCGTGCCCCTCGAGCCGCAGAAAAGATAGGCGTGCGAGACGGACGAGTGCATAACCTCGCTGCACAGCACCTTGGTTATGTGTTCCTGCCCCACTACGTCCTCGAACACCTTCGGACGCCATTTTCTGTATAATGCAACGTATTCAGACATCTGTATTCCTCCGTATCAAAAATCGGTGTCTAAGGCACTGCCCTATGCGCCCTTTCGTCAATAGAAAACCCTGTTCAGATAAAGGCCGTGTGCCGGGGCGGTATCTCCGGCTTCCGAGCGGTCTTTTGAATTTATTATTGCGCTTATTCCGCCCTTTTCTATCTTTCCTGCCGAGGCGAGGATAAATGTGCCGACCATTATTCGCACCATGTTGTACAAAAAGCCGTCGGCGCAGACGTATATCTCGACAAGGTCTCCGCTCCGCACGGTTTTAAAATATTCGACGGTTCTGACCGTATCGTCCGTTATCTTCGAGCCCTTTGACATGAACGCCGTAAAATCATGCGTTCCGGCGAATTCCTCGCCGACAAAGTCCAGCTCTCTTTCGTTTATTTTATAGGGAAAATTCCAGGCGAGTCCGCAGAGAAACGGGTTCTCATAAGGCGCATTCCATATTTTGTACACGTACTCCTTTTTCACGCAGGAATACCTTGCGTGAAATGACGGCTCCTTATACTCTGCGCTCTTGACGGCGATGCCCGTCCCGTGAAGCCTTGAGTTGAGCGCACGTGCGAGCCGCTCCGGCTCGATGCCGACGTTTTCCGCACTCAGATGGCAGACGTAGTTGTTTGCGTGTACTCCGGAGTCCGTTCTCGAGCAGCCGCACAGATCCGGGCGGAATCCGAGCGTCATCTCGAGCGCATCCTGCATTGTCTGTTGAACGCTTACCGCATTCTTCTGCACCTGCCAGCCGCAGAAATTGCTTCCGTTATATGTGATTGTCAACGCTATCTTAGGATATTCCGGAATTTTGACCGAGTACATCTCATTCCCCCATTCGCATCATATAGCATGCGTAAAGACGAAGTTGAAATATATTATCATCGCAAGGAATGCCGCCATGAAGAGGAGGAACAATACGTCTCTTGCGCTTATCTTCAGTATCTTCATTCTCGTTCTGCCCTCGCCTCCGTGGTACAGCCTGCACTCCATTGCGCTTGCAAGCTCGTCGGCGCGTCTGAACGCCGATACGAAAAGCGGTACGAGTATAGGCACGAGCGCCTTTATCCTCTTCATCAGACTGCCCGACTCAAAGTCTGCGCCCCTCGCCTTTTGCGCCGAGATTATCTTGTCGGTCTCCTCGAGGAGCGTGGGGATAAATCTGAGGGCTATCGACATCATCATGGAAAACTCATGTACGGGGAGCTTCAGCTTTGAGAGCGGCGAGAGAAGCCGCTCTATTGCGTCGGTGAGCGCAACGGGAGAGGTGGTATACGTGAGCAGCACGAAGGTCGCAACTATGAGGCAGATTATCCTGAGAGCCATGAGAAATGCATATATGATGCCCTCGGCGTATATCTTTATTACCCAGAACTCTGCAAGCAGCGTTTCTCCGCTCGTCCAGAGAATGTTTGCTATCATTGTGAATATCAGTATGAACAGCACGGGCTTCAGGCTCTTCAGAATAGTGACGATATTTATTCTTGACACCATAACAAGTGCAAATGTCAGCACGGCTATTGCCGCAAAGGCGGCGTAGGTCTTTGCGGTAAAGATAGACACTATTATAAGTATTATGGATATTATTTTTATTCTCGGGTCTAATTTGTGTATCAGCGATTTTCCCGGAAAATATTGTCCTAAGGTTATCTCGGAGAGCATTTATCTAAGTCCTTTTCCTTTCGCGCCGGGGATAAAAGTCAAAATTAACTTATTTTATAGTATAACACATATTTTTGAATTATCCAATACTTTTTTGAGATTTTTTTGCTCATATCAACGCATATTTTTGAAACATGCGCCAAAAAGAGGTCCGGTTATCGGACCTCAGGTCGCTGACAAAGTGCAAGTCAGCGGTCTCTTTTTGTGCCGCTATTTGCGGCTGAAAAACTTCTTGTGTAAGATGAGAAGCGTTTTTACGTACTTTTCCTGAAAAAGAAAAGTACAATCCGTATTCCCATAAGGTGCTTTTAGCGCTAGGAAGCGCTTTGGTAGCCGCAACTTTGCTCAGAAAAAATATAAAAACGGCACTTCCGAAAAGCGGAAGTGCCGTTACTGTCTATAAAGTCGGTTATTTGTTGACGTTTACGGTAACAACTGCGCTGACGGTATCGCCGGTGTCGCCGGAAGTGAGCACCACGGTTATCTCGGTGCTTTCGCCTTTGGTCACGGATATGTTGCCGGAGGCAGCTCCGGGCTTTACAGCTGCTCCGCCGTTATATGAGAACGCAGAGTTGGATACGGAAGACGTTCCGGTAAGCCTTACCCATTCGGCGCTCTCTATCGTGACAGACGCCTTGCCGTCGGATATGGGAGCATTGTACTCGTCGCCGTTTGAGTCAACGAGCGTCAGCTTTTCTATCTTCAGCTCTTCAACTCTCGCCTTGTCGGTGGTCTTTCTCGCAGAATCGGTTGAAGTGCCGCCGTTTGCGTCGGTGAATCCGACGGTTATTTCGTATTCGGTTTCAGCCGAAAGATCCGTTATATCAAAGTCTCTCTCCGAGCCTGCTTTGATGCTCAGTCCGCTGACACGCGACGCGGAAGCGCCGGTCTTTCTGTTTCTGTATGTTATATCTATGAATCCGTCCGCCTTTGCCGAGATGGTTACGGTCATAGACGTATCGGTGACATCCTTTATCGAGAAGCCAAACGGCTCTATCGTCTTCAGGGTAGCAGTCTTTGCGGCGGAATCTACTCCTGCTCCGTCCGTAACGTATACCGATGCAGTGTAGGAGTGGTTGCTCATGAGTCCGTCAACGGTTATGTCCTTCGCCTCTCCGCCCTTTACGGAAACGCCGGGCGCCGTATGGGTATCGCCCTTTGAGTCGGAAACGGTGACGTATGCAGTCGCATCGACATTTGAGGTGACGGTGAGCGTTGCATACGATGCGCCCGATTCCGCAACGGTAAATCCGGTTACGACGGGCTTGCCGTCTCCGGTCGTGAAGGATGCGGACTTAAAAGTTACATTTGTGCCGTCGGAATATTCAAGGACATTTGAGTTTAATTTGAAGTAATAGGCAGTCTTGGTATCGAGGGGCTTTTCGGGGGTAAGGGTTATCGTCTTAAAGTCGCCGCTTACAGTGACGGTGCAATCGACCTTGGTTCCGCTCGACGAGCCCTTTCTGAGCTCTACGGCGTTGTTCGCAAGATATGCCGCCGAGACCTCCGAGCCGCCTATGCGGTATACGGCGCTCTCAAATTCTATCGTTACGGGAGTAGTGAC
>CAJOMW010000010.1:16069-16432 GCA_905235695.1 uncultured Clostridia bacterium
AGCCTGTGCTGACTATCTCCTCAGTCGTAAAGTATGAGGTATAGAGGGGATTCAGGTTCTCTTTTGCGTCTTCGATGGACTCTTTTCTGATGACGACCATATATCTTGTGCTTCCGGAAAGCTTTGAGGACGGCTTTACGGTTATGGTCTGCTTATCGTTGCTTATGGAAGCGGTAAAGGATACGGGAGTGCCGTCGTAGTCGTTCTTGTAGAGCTCGATCACGTTGTTCCTTATATACGTTGCCGTAAGCTCCGCTCCGCCTACCGCATACATCTTCTGGTCAAAGGTTATCTGAATGGTTGAATCGACCTTTACCTCGTCCTCTCCGTTATACGGGATGAAGTCGGGCGCATTTGAAAGCG
>CAJOMW010000011.1 GCA_905235695.1 uncultured Clostridia bacterium
AAAATATTTATATATGTATTTATTAAGATTATTATATTGTTGTACTATTTTTTTATCATTAAAAAAAAATGCGCATTCTTTTTTTAATATTTTTTCGCATTTTTCATCTTGACAAAGTCCTAAAACACTAATATAAAATAAAAACATCATTTTAGAAGAAATTCCTACATCATCATCAAAATTTTGCTTTTCAGTAATTATTTGCAACCTTCGCTATACGTTCCTTAAACTCCTCCACCACTTCGCTCGGGTGCAGTATTCTTGCGTCATCTCCGAACGAGAACATCCAGGCGAAAAACTGCGGGCTTACAACGACGTCCGTCTCAAAGGTAAAGTACCCCTCTTTGTCGCTCGGGGACAGGAACATGTCCTTTCCGAAGCGGTCTATGACGACGCTTGCGAGCTTGTCGGCAAATTCAAGGCAGACCTTTTTTGTATCGCCGCCGAACATTGAGAAAACTTTCCTTGAGTAGGAGGATACGTCTGTCTTCTTGAAAAGGTCGGTTCCCTCGCGCTTTGACGACTCGTCTTCCTTTATGGAGTCCATTTTGTCAACCCGATAGTGACGCATCTCACCTCGCTCCGAGTCGTAAGCTATGAGGTAGTAGTTCTCATCGTCCCAGTTGAGGGCGAACGGGCTGACCGTGTACGTCTTTCCGTCGTAGCGGAACACCTTTTTCTTCTGCACGTCGTAGTCGAAGTACTTGAAGGTGACCTTGTGATTGTTTTTTATTGCGGAATGTATCTTATCTACATTATTATATATGGACTCGTTCATGGACTTTACCCTGCCCGACGTGAAGGTCTGCCTGTCAAGCTCGTACGCCTCGTAGCGGCTGCAAAGGGTTTCGAGCTTCTTTATCAGCTCGTCCGACTTCTTTTCTGTTATGAATTTCGACACCTGTACCGCATCAACGAGAATTTTCAGCTCCTGGAGCTCAAATTCGCGCGAGACGACCTTGTACCACGTCGTCCTCTCGGACTTTTCCTTGCATATATCCAGCCCGTATAGCGACAGCTGCTCTATATCGTCGTAAATGCTCTTTCTCTCGGCGCTTATTCCGTTTTTTTCAAGATATTCGATGATATCCTTGACGGTCACCGCATGGTTTTCGTCCGTATTCTTCAGAAGATAGTCCATAAGCGTGAATAGCTTTAACTTTTGTCTGCTGCTGCGCGGCATTTTTACACCCCCGGATTTGAGTTAGGAGTGAGGAGTTAGGAGTGAGGAGTTTCGGACGATTTTTGCTGCGCAAAAATCTCCAATATCTTTATGTGTTTTCAATAACACGAAAAGCCATCATTAAATAAAATCAAAAATCGAAGATTTTTGTACAGACTGCTGACAAAGTTTCCTTTCAAAGCCAACGCCATCAGAATGCACAAAGGTACGAGAGTAACTATCTGAATTAAAACAAAAAAACGCAGAAAAAGGAAGGTTTTCATTTGAAATTACCTTTATTTTTCTTATTTTTTCTTTTTGCCTTCGTTATTTTGACGAACTCTATTCTGCGCAGGTGGTTTGTCAGTGCTCTGATCAAAAATCGAAGATTTTTGTACCTTAACTCCTAACTCCTCACTCCTAACTCCTCACTTATTCTCTTTGTTTGACAATATTATACATTATTTCTTCCCCACAATCAATACCCGAGGCAAAATATTTGTGCAAAATATACTAAAAAGCCATGCTGTGGGTAATAATAGTAAACAAAAAAGAGATTTTTTGGCAGGTTTTAAAAATTTTTCTTGACAATCGCGGCGAATTCATTTATAATTTAAAGGCTGATTAGTGTCAGTTACTATGCGTCATTGTAACACACGAAAGGTAATAATTTAGAACAGGAGGTGCGGTATGCCAACCTTTAACCAATTAGTAAGAAAGGGACGTTCGGAATCCAAGAGATCCAAGTCTTCCGCTCTTCTCAAGGGATATAACACCCTTACGAAGCAGCAGACCGACCTTGCTTCTCCTCAGAAGAGAGGCGTTTGCACGAAGGTATCGACCAAGACGCCTAAGAAGCCTAACTCTGCGCTCAGAAAAATAGCGAGAGTAAGACTTACCAACGGCATCGAAGTTACTTCGTATATTCCCGGTATCGGTCACAACTTACAGGAACACAGCGTTGTCCTTATCCGCGGCGGAAGAGTCAAGGACCTTCCCGGTGTGCGTTATCACATCATTCGCGGAACGCTCGACACGCAGGGTGTTGCCGGTAGAAATCAGTCCCGCTCTAAGTACGGCGCTAAGAAAGAAAAGAAAAAGTAAGGCGCACGTATCGCTTTAATGAGCGAAAAATGGTATTTTGGAGAGGTTTACTGCACATAATATATATACTATGTTTGCGCGGTACAAAATCTCACAAAGTGCTGACGGAAGGTAATCATTTCGAGTACCTGTGAATTCATTTTTTATGAAGGAGGGAAGTATAGTGCCAAGAAGAGGTTCTGTACCCAAGAGAGACGTACTCCCCGATCCGCTGTACAACTCAAAGCTCGTAACAAAGCTTATCAACAACATCATGTACGACGGCAAGAAGGGCGTAGCTCAGAAAATAGTATATGACGCATTTGATATCATCAACGAGAAGATCGGCGATCCGCTCGAGAACTTCCAGAAAGCTCTCGAGAACATAATGCCCGTTCTCGAAGTAAAGGCACGCAGAGTCGGCGGTTCTACCTATCAGGTTCCTATGGAAGTAAGACCTGAGAGAAGACAGACGCTGGGACTGCGCTGGCTGACGGTATACGCACGCGCAAGGAGCGAGAAGAATATGTCCGAACGCCTCGCAGGCGAGATAATGGACGCTGTAAACGGACTCGGTTCTGCGGTCAAGAAGCGCGAAGATACTCACAAGATGGCAGAGGCAAACAAGGCTTTTGCTCACTACAGATATTGATCTGTTTTGCACATTTATTAAGGAGACAATCATTTAATGCCGAGAGAATACTCACTTGAAAACACAAGAAATATTGGTATAATGGCACATATAGACGCCGGAAAGACCACAACCACCGAGCGTATACTGTTTTATACCGGTAAGACGCATAAGATAGGTGAAACTCACGACGGCTCCGCAACCATGGACTGGATGGAACAGGAACAGGAGAGAGGTATAACCATTACCTCCGCCGCTACGACCTGTTTCTGGAAGGGTAACCGTATAAACATCATCGACACCCCCGGTCACGTTGACTTTACCGTCGAGGTTGAGCGTTCACTAAGAGTACTTGACGGCTCTGTAACCGTATTCTGCGCAAAGGGCGGCGTTGAGCCCCAGTCGGAAACGGTTTGGCGTCAGGCTGATAAGTACGGCGTACCGCGCATGGCCTATGTAAACAAGATGGATATAATGGGCGCTAATTTCTACCGTGTCGTAGACATGATGAAGGAACGCCTCAAGGCAAACGCAGTGCCGATACAGCTTCCGATAGGCAAGGAAGAGACCTTTAAGGGAATAATCGACCTTGTCAGAATGAAGGCTGAAATATACACCAACGACCTCGGTACTAATATCGAGGAAACGGAAATTCCGGACGATATGAAGGAGCTTGCGGACAAGTACCGCGCAGAGCTCATCGAACACGTTGCGGAAACCGACGAAGAGCTGCTTGAAAAGTACATGAACGGCGAGGAGTTCACCGTTGAGGAAATCAAGACAGCCATAAGAAAATCGACGATAGCAAACACCATGGTTCCCGTAACCTGCGGAACTTCCTACAAGAACAAGGGCGTTCAGCTTCTGCTCGACGCAATAGTTGACTTTATGCCTTCTCCTGTAGACGTTCCCGCCATAAAGGGTACCGATATGGACGGAAACGAGACAGAGCGTCACAGCTCCGACACCGAGCCGTTCTCGGCGCTTGCTTTCAAGATAGCAACCGACCCGTTCGTAGGAAGACTCTGCTTCGTAAGAGTTTACTCCGGTACGATAAAGCAGGGCGACACGGTTTATAACTCCACAAAGCGCGGCAGAGAGAGATTCGGCAGAATCGTCCTCATGCACGCAAATCATCGTGAAGACGTCGAACAGATATACGCAGGCGACATCGCGGCGGTCATCGGTGTAAAGAACACCACGACCGGCGACACTCTCTGCGACGAGAACAACGCCGTTATCCTTGAGTCCATGGAGTTTCCGGAGCCCGTTATCAAAGTCGCTATCGAGCCCAAGACCAAGGCAGGTCAGGAAAAGATGGGCATAGCCCTTTCAAAGCTTGCCGAGGAAGACCCGACCTTCCGTGCATACACGGACGAGGATACGGGACAGACCATAATAGCAGGTATGGGCGAGCTTCACCTCGAAATAATCGTAGACAGACTTCTCCGTGAGTTCAAGGTCGAAGCAAACGTAGGTCAGCCTCAGGTTTCCTATAAGGAAGCTATAAGAAAGAGCGCTGACGTAGACATGAAATACGCACGTCAGTCCGGCGGTAAAGGTCAGTACGGTCACGTTAAGATCATCGTTGAGCCGAACGAACCCGGCAAGGGCTACGTATTCGAAAACAAGGTTGTCGGCGGTGCTATCCCGAAGGAATACATCCCGGCAGTTGACGCAGGTATCCAGGGCGCCATGATGAGCGGTGTGCTTGCGGGCTATCAGGTAGTTGACCTGAAGGTCACGCTTTACGACGGCTCTTACCACGAAGTCGACTCGTCTGAAATGGCGTTCAAGATAGCAGGTTCAATGGCTCTTAAGGAAGCGCTCCGCAAGGCGGATCCCGTGCTCACCGAGCCGATAATGAAAGTCGTCGTAGTCGTCCCCGACGATTACATGGGCGACGTCATAGGCGACCTCAACTCGCGCCGCGGTCAGATACAGAGTCTCGATCCTATAGCCGGCGGACAGCAGATAACCGCAATGGTTCCGCTTTCACAGATGTTCGGCTATGCGACCGACCTCCGTTCAAAGACGCAGGGCAGAGGTACCTACGTTATGGAACCCAGCCACTACGCTGAAGTTCCCAAGAACATTCAGGATACTATCGTTTCCGCAAGAGGTAAGTCCGAGAAATAAGACTTTTACCGCGAAACGAATGTAAAAATGCATAAGTATTAACAAAATGTAAATTATAACTTTGTTGATATTGACACTTTTTGCATATTTAAGTATAATGAAACAGTAAGCAAAAAATATTTACTTTTTTAGGAGGAAATTACAATGGCAAAGGCAAAATTTGAAAGAACTAAGCCCCATGTCAACATTGGTACTATAGGCCACGTTGACCATGGTAAGACCACTCTTACCGCAGCAATCACGAAGACGCTCTCTATGGCTAACGGCGTTAACGAGTTCATGGCATACGACCAGATCGACAACGCTCCCGAGGAAAGAGCAAGAGGTATTACGATAAATACCAGACACGTTGAATACGAAACAGACAAGAGACACTATGCACACGTTGACTGCCCCGGTCATGCTGACTACGTTAAGAACATGATTACCGGTGCTGCTCAGATGGACGGTGCTATCCTCGTTGTTGCAGGTACCGACGGTCCTATGCAGCAGACTCGTGAGCACATCCTTCTCGCTCGTCAGGTTGGCGTTCCTGCAATGGTTGTTTTCCTTAACAAGTGCGACCTCGTTGACGACGAAGAGCTCCTCGACCTCGTTGAGATGGAGACCAGAGACCTTCTCTCGTCCTACGACTTCCCGGGCGACGATATTCCGATAATCCGCGGTTCCGCAAGAGTTGCTCTTGACAGCACCTCTACCGATCCCAACGCACCCGAGTACAAGTGCATCCATGAGCTTATGGACGCAGTTGACGATTATATTCCTACTCCTGACCGTGCTGCTGACCAGCCGTTCCTTATGCCTGTCGAGGACGTATTCTCGATTTCCGGCCGTGGTACGGTTGCAACCGGTAGAGTTGAAAGAGGCCAGGTAAAGATGGCTGACGAAGTTGAGATAGTCGGCCTCCAGGACGAAGCAAGAAAGACCACCGTAACCGGTATCGAAATGTTCCACAAGATGATGGACTATGCAGAAGCCGGCGACAACATCGGTGCGCTTCTCCGCGGTATAGCTAAGAACGAGATCGAAAGAGGACAGGTTCTTGCTAAGCCCGGTACGATAACTCCTCACACCAAGTTCGTTGGACAGGTTTACGTTCTTACCGAAAAGGAAGGCGGACGTCATAAGCCCTTCTTCTCGAACTACAGACCTCAGTTCTATTTCAGAACGACCGACGTTACCGGTATCATCACTCTCCCTGACGGAGTAGAAATGTGCAACCCCGGTGACAACGTTGACATGAACGTTGAGCTCATCACGCCTATCGCTATGGAAAAGGGACTTCGTTTCGCTATCCGTGAAGGCGGCAGAACCGTTGGTTCAGGCGTCGTTATCGACATCAAGGCATAACTGAGACAGTTTTAACTTTGATACAAAGGGACGGACGGGTGACCGTCCGTCCCATAGCAATTTAATCAGACCATGTTTTCAGGGCAGGGAGAATTTCCCTACCGGCGGTATAGTCCGAGGGCGGCGCAGTGTTTCTGACCTTTTACGCGCAGGCAGATTTGGTGAGCGGAGTTTTCCGCAATTCCAAAACCGACAGTATAGTCTGGATAAAGAGAAGATATGGTAAGTCGGTCTTTTATGTCTGTGTACATATCAAGCGGCTTATCTGTCAGCCCGAAAGCGCAAGCTTTTCGGGATATTTTATTTTAAGGAGCTGTTTAGTATGAAGACAAACGTAAGAAGACTGACTATGTATGCGCTGTTTTCCGCACTTGCATACGTCGCCATGCTTTTTATCAGGATCCCCGTTGTTATGTTTCTCAAATACGAGCCGAAAGATGTCATAATCGCACTCGGGAGCTTTATTCTCGGACCGGTAAGCGCAATAATAATCTCGCTCATAACCTCGCTTGCCGAATTTCTGACGGTCAGCGACACGGGCTGGATAGGACTTCTCATGAACTTCCTGTCATCTGCCTGCTTTGCCGGAGTCGCAGGGCTTGTATACTGGAAAAAGCGCACGATAAGCGGCGCAGTGATAGGACTTACCTCGGCAACCCTCTTAACGACGGCGCTCATGCTCCTCTGGAACTACCTCATAACCCCCATATACATGGGCTATCCGAGAGAGGCGGTCGCCGAGCTGCTCATACCCGTGTTCCTGCCGTTCAACCTGCTTAAATACTTCCTCGATTCGGCACTCATAATGATGCTGTATAAGCCGGTTTCAGCGGCGCTGAGACGCACAACTCTCCTGTCCTCTTCTTCTTCCGCAGGAACGTCGGATAAGACAGTTATCAGAAAGAATATCACCATCGGCGTTGCGGTAATTTCCGTCGTCCTCGCTTTGAGCTGCATACTGCTCATGCTCGTGCTCGGCGGCAAAATGTAGTAAGACTGCAAGTATTGCCACCCCTCGGCATAAATAGTTTACGATTCGGAAACAGTTTGTTATTTGTTTTTCTTTGTGTATGTGTTACAATTCATATAGACCATATATGGAGGTGTATACAAATGGCATATCAGATTTCAGACGCATGCATCGCATGCGGAGCATGTGCGGACGAATGTCCCGTATCCTGCATAGCAGAAAAGGACGGCAAGTACGAGATAAACGCAGACGAGTGCATCGATTGCGGAACTTGTGCAGGTGTATGTCCCGTTGAGGCTCCTTCCGCTCAGTAAGGATCCCCCAAGGCGGCAAAAGGCCGCTCAAAGCAATACTTATCAGTAAAATGCCGACCATGCGAGGTCGGCATTTTAATTTGTACGGTAATTTTCAATTTTGCAAGGATATTATAAGAAAAAACTGCCAAATTTTTGTCTTAATAAAAACATAAGAATTATTTCGCCGAAAAGTAAACACTTTGCCTGCAAAGAGGTATATTTGTTAATAATATTAAGTTATAATATTTTTGGAACATTCCGCAGGCAAAAAGCGTCATAAATATGAGGCGGATAATGATTTTTGCGCCTGTGCGCACGATTACTTGTCCAAGGGGGGGAACACGGTTGAGAAAAAAAGACGATACGCTCGGCAAGGCAGGAAAAAAGGAACTCCGCAAGGCGAAGCTTACTTCGACGCTGTTCCTCATGCCGAGCCTTATCGGTGTGCTTTTGTTCTTTATACTGCCCTTTCTGATAGTTATATATTACTCTTTCATAAACAACCCCATTCAGGGTGAGTTTGTGGGACTGGAGAACTACATAAAGCTCTTTGGAAACTATTCCTTCAAGATTGCTGCGAAAAACACCCTGCGCTTTTCGCTTATAAGTGTTCCGCTTGCGGTCATAATCTCCATGCTTCCCGCAATGGCACTTAACTGCCGTATCCCCATGCAGAGCAATCTCCGCTCATTTTTCCTGTCGCCAATGATGGTGCCGGTTGCGTCAATTGTGCTTATATGGCAGGTGCTTTTCCACTACAACGGCGCAGTCAACAGCTTTCTTTCGGTGTTCGGGATAGATAAGATAGACTGGATGAAGTCGGAGCACGGAATATGGGTTATAGTGCTTCTGTTTTTGTGGAAAAATCTCGGATACAATATGATACTGTTCCTCGCAGCGCTGAATAACATTCCCAAAGAGATACTCGAGGTCGCATACGTCGAGGGCGCAGGTCCCGTGCGGCAGTTTTTCAGTATAAAGCTGAGATATCTCTCATCTACCATAGTTTTCGTCACAATAATATCGCTTATAAATTCATTTAAAATATTCAGAGAGGTCTATCTCCTCTCCGGCGACTACCCATACGAGAGCCTGTATATGCTCCAGCACTTCATGAACAACACCTTTGGCTCTCTCGACTATCAGAAGCTCTCCGCCGCGGCGATCATAATGGCGATAGTAATGGTGCTTATCATAGGCGTTCTGTTCATCGTCGACGATAAATACGGAAAGGACATCGAAGAATGATAAAGAGCAGCAGAAAAATGCGCCGCAAAAAGGCCTTTTCCGTAGTTGCCGCGCTCATACTCTTGTTTTTGGCGTTTATTTTCCTCGCGCCGACTATCCTGACCATATCGAGCTCCTTCTTTTCTCAGTCCGAGCTTTCTTCAAACTACGGCATGATATTCGACGGCGCCGGAAGCGGCGGATCATACGTTTCAGAGCGGATAAACCTGAAATTCATACCCGACAAGGTCTCGTTTTCGCAGTATAAGACGGTGCTTTTCCTCAGCCCGGACTATCTGCTCAAATTCTGGAACTCGGTTGTATACACCGTCCCGATAATGGTATTCCAGGCGGCGGTCGCCTGCCTTGCGGCTTACGGCTTTACACGATTTCGCTCAAGGGTGCGCGAGCTGATACTGTTCGTATACATAATAGTCATGCTCATGCCCTATCAGGTCACGCTTGTTCCGAACTTTCTCGTAGCCGAAAAGCTCGGACTTATAGGAAGCATGTGGTCGATAATACTTCCCGGCATATTCTCGCCGTTCTGCGTATTTTTGCTGACAAAGGCGATGCGGAAGATACCGACTGCCGTAGTCGAGGCGGCAAAGCTCGACGGATGCAATGAATTTCAGATATTTTTTAAGATATATGTTCCGCTCTGCAAAAATATAATATACTCGGTCATGATACTCGTATTCATAGACTACTGGAACATGGTTGAACAGCCGCTTATACTGCTGACGGACGAAGCAAAATATCCGCTCTCCGTGTTTCTCTCAAAGATAAACTCAAGCGAGGTCGGAATTGCTTTTGCGGTCGCGGTAATATACATGGTGCCGACACTTCTCATATTCCTGTACGGCGAGCAGTATCTCGTCGAGGGAATAGCAAATTCGGGAAGCGTCAAGGGATAGAGCCTGATACTCTAAGGCATAAAACGGAAAGGAAAAGACACGAAAATGAAAAAGGTAAACAGAGAATGGGTAAAGACGTTTGCGATAATATTTCTGGCAGTACTGCTCGTTCTGACATTCTTTTCAAGTACCATAATGAACTGGACGCTCCCGGAGGTATCGACTCAGTACATACAGTACGGCACGATAAAGACGCAGGTCAGAGGCTCGGGAACCGTCATATCGCAGGATAATTACAGCGTTACTTACAGCGACACACGCGAGATAAAGAGAGTGGCTGTCCGCCAGGGCGACTCGGTAAACCGCGGAGACGTGCTGTTCTACCTTGAGGAGGGCGAAAGCGACGAGCTCGAGCAGGCAAGGGAGAATTACGAATCCCTGAGGTACGAATATTCGAAGATGCTCATAAATGCCGCAGACGGCGACGACTTTGCGGACAAAAAGCTCGAGATAAGCCAACTGCAGGAGGACCTTGAGTCGGCGAAGGAAAAGCTCTCAAAGGCTGCCGGGACCAAGGCGGCGATAGACGAGGCAAAGCTCGACGTGCGCGATGCGGAAAAGGCGGTAACGCAGCAGCAAAACCGCATAAGCGAGCTTGAGGAGGAAAAGGCGGCGATAGGCTACACGCCGACCGAGGACGAGGTACTCACCGGAAAGCAGTCGGACGTAACGTACGAGCAGTACGCTTCTGCGACAAGTCAGATAAACGCCGCCGAGGACAAGATAGACGACGCAAAGCAAAACCTTGTGCGCCTCCAGACGGAGCAGAACACCCTGAAGGCTGCCTATGACAAGGTAAAGAAAGAATACGACGAGATAGACGCAAAGATAGAAACTCCGCTGAAAACTCTTGAAGAGAATATAAAGACCTCCGACAGAAACATTGAGTCCATCGACTACGAAATAAAATATCTCCAGCAGGAGTTTTACAACGAGACTTTAAACAGCCGTCTCGAGAGGCTTTACGACAAGTTCAAGAGCGCCCAGAGCACCTACCGCTCCGCAAAGAGCCGCCTCGACTCGCTTCGTGCGAGCGGAGCTTCGGAATCGGAGATAGCCGATGCCGAGAGGGCGTACAAAAAGGCAAACGACGCCATGGAAGAGGCGTACAACGCCTACGATGAAAGACTGACGGACGAGTCTGTGCTTACCGGTTCCGTCGACAGACAGCTCGCAAACAAGGAGCGCGAGCTTCAGTACGCACTCGAAGACAACACCGAGCTGAAGAGCAAGCTCACCGAAACTAAATTGCTCGACGATCAGCTTCAGGCAAAGAAAAAAGAGCTCGACAAGGCGGAAAAGGCGTACAGCAACGCTCAAAGCGCCGTAAACGCCGCGCAGACGGTGTATGACAACGCCACAGCCGATAAGGAGCTTCTCGAAAAGAGCCTCTCGAAGATAAGAAACGGCTACAAGTACGTAAAGGTTAAGGAATATGAGGATAAGATAGAGGCGGAAAAGACCGTCCTTGAAAATCTGAATATAGACCTCGACAATAAAAAGGAAGCTCTTAGCGACTTGCAGGCGGAGGGCTCAGACAGCGAAGAGACGCTTAAAGAGCGTGTAAAGACGCTCACAAGACAGCTTACATCCGCCGAAAAATCCCTTGCCGACAGCATAGAGCAGGCAGGCAAGGACAGCTCATTGCAGTCGCTTGAGCTTGAAAAGGCAAAGAAGAGCCTCGACAAAGCGGAGGCGGAGGTTCAGAAGCTCGAGGCAAAGGTCACTTCAAACGAAATACTTGCTCCCGTATCCGGAGTTGTAGATTCCGTAAGCATAACTGCCGGCGAAAAGATTCGCCCCGACTCGCCTCTCATGGAAATATCCCTTGCGGAAAAGGGCTACAAGATGTCAATGACAGTAACTGCCGAGCAGGCGGCAAAGCTGAGAGTCGGTCAGAGCGCCGAGATAACCGGCTACGTACCGTACGGCTCTTCGATAAAGGTCACGCTCGTATCCATTAAGACCGACACGCAGAACCCCTCCAGCCGTCAGAAGATACTCGAATTTCTCGTTGAGGGCGACGTCACCGTCGGTCAGAATCTGCAGGTAGCCGTCGGCGACAAGAACGCAAGCTACGACAATACCGTGCCCAATACCGCTATCCGCGAGGACAGCGACGGGAAATACATACTCGTTGTAGAGTCAAAGAGCAGCCCGATAGGAAACAGATACATAGCTAAGAGGGTAGACGTGACGGTCGTTGCAAGCGACGACACTCGCTCGGCGATAACCGGCGACTTCTCAAGCTGGTCGTACGTGGTCGCCACGTCCTCAAAGCCCGTTAACAACGGAGAGCAGGTGAAGCTTATTGATTGACAAAAAAAAGAGGTCAAGGATAATAAACGCCGCCGTCGTCTGTGTTCTCGCACTTCTGTGCGTTGCGGAGATTTTTATCATTGCCTCTTATACAGCTTCTTTTGAGCATGAAAATGCGGCAAAGCACTTCTCAAACGGGACCCGGTACGCTCAGATCACCGTGCTCCTTCCCGAGAGCGCAGACTTTACCGTCGACAAGATAATGTATTTCAGATACAACCTCGAAAAGGCTCTTGTCGAAAAGGCGATAACCTCCGGGAGCGAGAACGGAAGGCTGTACGCCGATGCGTATTCAGCGGTAGAGGACGCCTCGGTCAAATCCGAGTCGGCGAGAAGCACTTCGGCAAGGGTAACGTACATAGGCGGCGACTATGAGCTTTTCCACGATGAGTTTCGCACGCTTCCGAAAATAGAAAAAGACGTCAACCACGACAGAGTACTGCTCAGCCGCTCGGCGGCATGGCAGCTTTACGGCGGAACGGAGCTTTACGATCTCCCGGTGACGATAGGCGAAGACAGTTTGCTTGTGGGCGGAGTTTACGACGATTATAAGGGCAAAGCGTACGAGGAGTACTACGGCGATCTTACATCGGTAACGGCGGATATCCACAGAGATCCCGACCGGGCGGTGACCTGCTACGAGCTGCTCCTTGTGAACCCCGTGACGGATTTCGCAAAGAACATGGTAAAGGACTGCCTTGAGGTTGAGGACGGCACCTGCGTCATAATAGAAAACTCAGCCAGGTTTTCCGCCCTTGAGAATATAAAGCGCATACCTCGTCTTCTCAGCGCCGATGAGACTCTCCCTACGGGCGTTGACCTTACGCCGGAGGAGATGATGGCGAGGCGAGGCGAGAAGGTAGCTTCGGCACTCACGGCACTTCTTCTCGTGACGGCGATATACCCGGCAATATGGTTTTTTATACTGCTTCTGAGGCTTATAAAGCTGATAAAGAAGCTGGCAGACCGCTTGATTATCGGAAAGATAAAAGACAAATTATCATATTCTTAATAACATTAAAAGAGAGGTAAACATTATGAAGAAAATCATCAGCGTAATACTTGCCGTCGTTATGGCGGCTTCGTGCAGCTCACTGCTGTTCTCGTGCACCGGCGGCTCCGGAAAGTCTTCCTCGGGCGCACTTACTACAAGAGATCTCACAAACGTCTATAAGGCGGACAGCATCAGCACCTACGGAACCATATTCGAGAGCTGTGAGATAAGCAGCGTTGTCAACCTGTACAACGGAAGGCTCCTCGTTGTCGGTCAGGACACCGAAAACTACGATGAGAAGTACTACATCACCGACGTTGACTTCAAGAACGCCTCCGAGCTTCCCATTGTGAAGGAGACCGGCGACAACGTGAGCACCTATATATATCAGCTCGCCGTAGACAAGGCAGACGGCTCGATATACTATCTGAAAAATGTATACAAGTATGTTCCGTACGATGGTGA
>CAJOMW010000012.1 GCA_905235695.1 uncultured Clostridia bacterium
CCGTCTATGCCGCTCTTCTGCATTGCGCAGAAAATGCGGTGCTTTAGCCCCTTGTTTTCCCTGTCGAGGGTTGACAGGAGCTGTTTTATGCGCTCGCGGTCCGACGTTTTGTCCATGGGACACGGACTTTTCAGCACCGGGAGATCCGAGTGGCTTATAAAGTACTTTATATCCTTTTCGGGAGCGTATATGAGCGGGCGGATGAGGGTTATATCGCGCCTTTCGAGGTACGTCACCGGCGAAAAGCAGCCTATTCTCCCCTCGTTGAAGAGGTTCATCATGAAGGTCTCGACTGCGTCGTCAAAGTGATGCCCGAGGGCTATTTTATTGCACCCGAGCTTTTTGGCGTTCTCGTGAAGAGCGCCGCGGCGCATCCTCGCGCATAGAGAGCAGGGATTTTTCTCCTTGCGGACGTTGAAGATTATCGGGGCTATATCGGTCTCGAACAGGGTAAAATTAACGTCGAGCTGACGGCACAGCTCGCCTATTGCCTCAAATCCGTGCTTTGCCTCCTGCTCGGTGCCCATTCCGGCCTTGTAAAAGCCGGGGTCCATGGTTATCGCCTCTATACCGAACTTCTTTGGATAAAACTTTCTGAGCGCTGCAAGCGAACAGAGAAGGGCAAGCGAATCCTTGCCTCCCGACACGCCTATTGCTATCCTGTCGCCGTCCGATATCATATCGTAGTCATCGGCTGCGCGTCTGACAAAGCTGAGCATTCTTCTCTCATTAAAGCTGTAAGGCATATTCCCCTCCGTTATTCATTTCAAATATTACTGTATTTTATCATATATTTTTACTTCTTTTCATATTATTATTTTACAGTAAAGAAAACTTTTTACTAACAACAGGCGACACGGACAAGACGAAAAGCAATGAGAGGTCGAGAATCAAAGATATGAACAAAAAGATGTTTTCGCTGTGCTATATTGCGTGCCTTGCGCTTTACCTCGGAATCATAGCGGTAATTATACTTTCTCATGGCGGCAGGGCAAAAGTAAGGGACGACGAAGTGCCTCAAAACGTCTCCGCACCTCTTCTCTACGCCGAAAGCGTCGGCGAAAAGCCGCATATATCCGCAAAATCGGCGGCGCTTATAGACGCTAAAAGCGGCGCTGTGCTCTTTGAAAAGGATTCGTCAGCGCACCTTCCCATGGCGAGCACCACGAAAATAATGACGGCTTACGTCATACTCACCAACATGGATATTGATGAAGTGGTAAAGGTTCCGAAAGAAGCGACGCTCGTTGAGGGCTCGTCGATATATCTGAGGGACGGCGAAGAGATAAAAGTCGAAACGCTCCTGTACGGTCTTATGCTCGAATCGGGGAACGACGCCGCCGTCGCTCTTGCCGTAGCCTGCTCGGGAAGCGTCGATGAGTTTGCCGCTCTCATGAACAGAACGGCGCATGAAATGGGTATGTGCGACACAGTCTTTGCAAATCCGCACGGGCTCTCCGCCGAAAACCACTACACCACCGCCTACGAGCTCGCATACATAACCTCAAAAGCCATGCAGATAGATAAATTCCGTGAGATAGTCTCAACGCAAAAGATGCTCGTCCCATCGCTTGACGGCTCTTCCACAAGGCTGTTTCTGAATCACAACAAGCTCCTCAAGTACTACGACGGCGCTGTCGGCGTCAAGACGGGCTTTACAAAAAACGCCGGCAGATGTCTTGTCAGTGCTGCCGAACGTGACGGAGATATGTTCATAGCCGTAACGCTCAACGACGGCAACGACTGGTCGGATCATCAAAGTATGCTCGACTATGCATTTAACTGCTACGATACGGTGAGCGTGGCAAAAAAAGGAGAGTTTTCCGTATATAAGAACGGAGAGCGTCTTAGCAACGCCGACGACGTATATATAACCGTGCCGAAAGGGCTTGAGCCGGTTTTTTCGTACAATGCGGATGCGAGCGAAAAGACGGGCGTTGTTCGGTACTGCACGGGCGGTGCCGAAATAGGTATAAGCCGTGAAGCTGCCGGCAGCGAAGAATAACCTTAACGCGATGCCCTGATACCTTATAAAAAGCTTTTTTCAGAGCTTTTATGTTCTTTTTTTGTTGCTCTGCTGAACAAGGGTGCGGCTGGCAAAAGTGCCGCTTTTGATGCTCTTTTTATGTTGTTCTGCTAAGCGAAGGTGCAGTATCCAAAGTGCCTTCCGGCACTTTGGGATACGTTTTACGTACTTTTCTTGAAAAAGAAAAGTACCAAAAGATTTTTGCCCTTCCCAAGCATGGGAATGGCCGGAAACAAGTGCGAAGCGCTTGTGCGTCGTCGCATTACGGGTTCCGTGCTTCGCACTCCACAGATGCGACGACGGTGCCATGCCCAGTCGTATAGCCCTTACAATGGTCTACATAAAAGCGTCGGTTGCAGTGCCTCAAAGTTCTTCGGTGGAGTTGCTCATATAGAGAATGTTGCTCGTTTCCGCGCCATGGCAAGTTTTGCGGTCACGAGACTGCAGAGAGGGCGCGGTTTTGAGAGGCTTGTGCAGTGGTACTTTATTACTTTTGCAAGTGGTATGCGCAGTTTTCTGCTTCTTTTTCCGTGGTGCCTCAACACGCCCTCAACAGGGCTATATAAAAGCTATTGGTACAGATAATACCAATAGCTTATCGTTTTTTTATGGGGTGACATCAATTTTCAATTTTCAATTTTCAACTTTCCACTTTCAACTTTCCACTTTTAAAGGTCGCAAGCAGCGGCGCTCAGACCTCTGTCAGCGATCCGGTCAGCTTACGCCGCTTTTTTTACCGTAACTCCGTCCGATATTATGACTACGTCCCCATCTTCATCCGTGCGGTAATACTCTATGCCGAGCTCCTTAAACGATTTCAGCACACTTTTGTGAGGATGTCCGTAAGGGTTATCCTTGCCGCAGCTTATTACGGCTATCTTCGGATCAACTTCGCAGAGAAAAATCTCGGTGCTTGAGGTGGACGAGCCGTGATGACCTGCCTTGTATACGTCGCTTTTTATATCGTATCCGCTCCATATCATATCCTTTTCCGCATCCTTTTCGGCGTCGCCCGTGAACAGGAACGACGTGTCTCCGTATACGAGCCTTATCGCAAGGCTGGACTCGTTATAGTCGTCAAAATCGACTGCTGACGGAGATACTATCGCAAAGTTTGCGCCGTCGGACAGCGAAAGCCTGTCGCCGACCTTTACCTTGAGTATATTTGCGTTGGGGCTGAGGCGGCTGTGCGCAGTCATGTATATGAATCTGTCATAGGGATAAACGTCCTCAAAATCCCCGAGTATAACGAGGTTGTCAATCTCTATGTTCTTTATTATATCGGCGGCGCCGCCGTAGTGATCCTCGTGCGGATGAGTTATTATTAGGTATTTAAGGTGCGATGCGTTGTAATCTCTGAGATATTTCAGGAGATAATCCGAGCTTGCCGCAGGACCGGCGTCTATCAGCATGCACTCTCCGCTTGGACTTATGATAAGGCTTGCGTCGCCCTGCCCTACGTCGATATAGTGCACCGAGAGATAGTCCCCGAGATATGCGGCTTCCTCCGCCCTCTCGCCTGCCTCTTCAAATCTTGCGTGAAAATTTATCAGCGCAACGACTGCGATCACCGCTATAATGAGAAATCCCTCTATGGTGTTCCTCGTTTTTCTGTTCGGATACCTGCCCTTAAATTTACTCATAACAAGCGCTACTTCTGCTCGTGGTTCATCTTCATCTCGAGATATTCCTGGCGTGTTATGAGCACCTTCCTCGGCTTTGAGCCCTCAAAAGGACCGATAACACCTATTTTCTCGAGCTTGTCCACTATTCTCGCCGCTCTCGAATAACCGAGAGAGAGCTTTCTCTGGAGGAGCGAGGTTGATATCATGTTTGCGTCGACCGCAATCTCAATTGCAGGGAACATAGCGTCGTCGGAATCGAGAATAGCGTCTCTGTCGTCGACGTCGTAGTCGTCGCTTTCGCCGCCGCCCATATCCTTCTTGCCCTTCTTTTCTCCGCAGCGCTCGGCCTCGCGCTCAATGCTTCTGATAACGTCGTCGTCATATTCCGCCTCGCCCATGCCGCGAAGGTAGCTTACTATGTTCTCAATCTCGCTTTCCTTTACAAATGCGCCCTGCACACGCATAGGCTTCATGCATCCGACCGGCGCATACAGCATATCGCCTCTTCCGAGCAGCTTTTCGGCTCCGGCAACGTCAATTACCGTTCTCGAGTCTACCTGCGAAGCGACCGTGCAGCATATACGCGACGGCACGTTTGCCTTGATAAGTCCGGTAACGACGTCTACCGACGGACGCTGAGTACCGATGATGAGGTGCATCCCGGCGGCTCTCGCCTTCTGCGCTATGCGGCAGATAGACGTCTCGACTGCGTCCCTTGCAGTCATCATCAGATCGGCGAGCTCGTCGATTATTATCACTATCTTCGGGAGCTTTTCCCTCTCGGGATCGTTCTTTGTGATTTCGTTGTAGGTGTCCGCATCGCGAACGCCGACTTCGCCTATAAGCGTAAATCTGCGCTCCATCTCGTTTACCGCCCAAGCAAGCGAGCCTGCCGCCTTCTTCGGATCGCTGACTACCGGCACGAGAAGGTGAGGCATACCGTTATATACGCTGAATTCAACGGACTTCGGATCTATGAGTATGAGCTTGCACTCGTCGGGGCGTGCCTTGTAGAGAAGGCTGACTATAAAGCTGTTTATACATACCGATTTACCCATACCGGTAGCGCCTGCTATGAGAAGGTGCGGCATCTTTGCTATGTCCATATACATCGGACTTCCGGCAACGTCCATTCCGAGGCAGACCGATATCTTGCTTTTGAGTTGCTCAAACTTCGGGTTTTCGATAAGGTTTCTGAGATATACCGTGGATACGGTCTTGTTAGGCACTTCTATGCCCACTGCGTCCTTTCCGGGGATGGGCGCCTCTATACGGACGCCTGCCGCCGCAAGGTGGAGCGCTATGTCGTCGGACAGGTTCTGAATCGACTTTACTCTGACGCCGACCTCCGGCTGAAGCTCGTATCTCGTCACAGTCGGTCCGCAGCTTATGTTGGTTATCTTGGTCTTTACTCCGAAGTTCGCAAGCGTTTCGACAAGCTTTACCGCCGTCTCTTTAAGCTCCTCCGTCACCATGAACGTAGCCGGGTTCGGATCCTTTGTGAGAAAGTCTATCGGCGGAAATTTATACGTCTCGGATATATCCGGCTTGTGGGATACGGCGACGTCTTCCTTTTCGCCCTCAAAATCGTTGTCGGTCTTTATTTCGCTTACGGCTCCTTCTATCCTTGAGCCCTCGGCAAGAACGTCGGACGTATTCGCCTCAACTCCGGCCGACGCTATCACCGCATCCTCTGCGAATATCTCCGCAAGGTCTATTTCCTTAGGCTCATCGTCTCCTTCGGCCTTTTCGCCGCTGCTCACAAATCTGAACTTGCTCTTTATGCTGTCGTACGTCGATTTATCAGGAGCAAAGGATTCTCCTTCTCCCGTCTCCGCATTTCCGCCGAAGATGCCGTCGAGACTTATATCCGCCGCGCTCACAGCCCCGGCGTTCTCGCCTGTCGCCCTGCGAACGGCCTCCTCTGATATGTCAAGGTCTTTCTTTGAATCATCCTCTTCGCCTTTTTCGGGCTTGTCCTTCCCGTCCTCGTCTCCGTCGTCTCCGATTCCTCCGAGGTAGGCTTTTCTTCTCTTTTTGAGCGGCAGCTGCTCCGCAGCTTCTTCACCTTCCTGCGGCTGCTCCTTTTCTCTTTCGCTCTGCTCGCGTATACTCTGCTCAAGGTGCTCCTTGCGCTGGAGCTTTGCGTTATATGACCACTCCCTCAACTTGTTCCTTATAAAGGCCACCATGTCGACGGGTGTAACGTTAAACATCGCAAATCCGAGAATTATAATGACGAATATGCAGACTATCCACGCTCCTACGCCCATGAAAGCCTGGAGCGCATTGCCGATAAGTCCGCCTACAAGTCCGCCTCCCGTATACGATACGCCCTTTGCGAAAAGGCTTCCCTCTCCTATGAGCTTATATGTATAGAAGCCCTCTCTGTCCGATCCGAGACCGATAAGCTGCCAGAGAGTCGATACAGAGACTACAATTCCGGCGTTTATGATGAATTTTGACTTTGTCTTCCGGTTTTTTGCGTCGCTCTTCCAAAAGAGGGCGTGTATCACCATTAAAAGCGGTATAAACACCGCTCCGACGGAAAAAAGTCCGCACAAAAGGTAGGCAAGATAGCCGAGAACGCTCATCTTGTCGGGAATTATGAGGCATATAACGATGAAAATGCCTATAAAGCAGAGTATGTACGGCATAAAGTTGTACGAAAAGGTGTTTTCTATGTCCCTGCTCTGCTTAAGCGTCTTTATCTGACTTTTGAGGCGCTTGTTTTCCTCTTTTTGCTTTGCGTTTTCTCTTGCGGCATTGCCGCTTGAGGCGCTTTTGCCTCTCGAGGTGCTCTTTGCGGCGCTTTTGCCTTTTCCGGCGCTCTTTGCCGGAGTTTTCTTACTCTGAGCCATTTATATTTATGACCGTTCCTTTCTTTTTAAAGGCTTATCAGTCGTAGTACCGAATATCCGCAACGACCTTGCCGAGTATGGACACTTCCTGAGTTATTATAGGTTTCATAGTGCGGTTTTCAGGCTGGAGCCTGTACGCTCCGTTCTCCTTGTAGAACCTCTTGACCGTCGCTTCGTCGTCTATCAGCGCGACGACTATCTCGCCGTTGTCGGCGTAGCTTCTCTGCTCGACTATGACGTAATCTCCGTCCATTATGCCTATATCTATCATTGATTCGCCCTTCACCTTCAGTGCAAAGAGCTTGCTCTCCTCATGAGTTCTGTCGGAGGAATAGGTTATATATCCGTCGAAATTCTGAGTTGCGAGGATAGGCATACCTGCGGCGACCTGTCCGAGTATCGGCACCTTGTACTTCTTCGCCGAGCCCTCTCCTTCGTCGCTTTTAAGTATTGTGCGGCTCTTGCCGGCTATCTTCTTTATATATCCCTTCGAGGCAAGGCGCTCGACGTACATGTGCGCCGTAGAAGTCGATTTTATCCCGAGTGCTGCGCAAACCTCCCTGACCGATGGAGCGTAGCCCTGCGTCTCTATCGTCTCGTTTATGAAGTCAAGGACTCTCTGCTCCTTTGGTTTAAGCTTATCCTGCTGCAACATTTCCATCTTCCTTTCCGTCTCCGCCGCCTTCTTCCCGGTGCGGAGCCTGTATGGCGGTAGCCGCTCTTCTCCTTAATTATACACGATATATTGTCAAATTTCAAACATAAGTTCTAAATTTAACACTATATTAACATATTATTTACCCATCTGCGAATTTTCGGCAAAATTCTCGCCGTTTTTTCTTTTAGAAAGCAGCATTAGGAACAAAACAGCCGCAACGATGACAAGCGGGAATACTATGCCTACGGAAAGCCCTGCCTTTACCGACGGTTCGCCGTCCGCAGAGAGTGCCGACGCCGCCCTTGCGATAGCCTCCGGGCCGGAAAAGCATCCGACGTCTCCGCAAAGCGCAAGTATTGCGAACATCGAGGTTCCGCCCGATGGGTTCGTTTCGGCGGAAAGGCTGAGGACGCCCGGCCACATCGCTCCCACCGAAAGTCCGCAGAGCGCACAGCCTGCAAGAGACAGATATGAGTACGGTATAAACGCCGTCATGGCATAGCTTACAATGCAGAGGATCCCCGATACGAGAAGGCATATTTTCATGTCAATCTTTTTGGTTATCTTGGCAAAAGCAACTCTCGAGATTCCCATGGCTATCGCAAAAGTACAAGGGCCGAGAAGGTCGGCGGTCTGCTTGGTGACGCCGAGCTCCGTCTCTGCGAAATACGACGCCCACTGCGCCATCGACTGCTCAGCCGCGCCCGAGCACGCCATCAGTATCATGAAAAGCCACATTACCCCGGTTCTGAACAGAGCTGTCAGAGGCTTCTTTTCCTCGCCCTCGCAGAGCTGATTTATAGGCACGAATTTAAACAGAAAAAGTGCGGATACCGGCAGCAGCGCCCATATAAGACATAGCACGCTCCAATTCTCTATTCCGGCAAATTTGAAGAACAGAGTGGAGACCACGGCTACGAGGACACAGCCCCAGCAGTAGAACGAGTGCATAAAGCTCATTGAGGACGCCTTTGCCTCGCTCGGGAGCGCTTCGGTTATAGGGCTGATAATGACCTCCATAAGGCCGCTGCCGACAGCGTAAGTAAACGCCGATATTATGAGCCCGATAAAGGCGCTCGGAAGTATCTTCGGCAAAAATGCAAGGAATACAAGTCCCGCTGCCGCAAAGACATGCGACGCCATGACAATCCGCCTGTATCCTATTCTGTCGGCAAACTTTGCGCCGATAAAATCAACGAATATCTGAACGCCGAAGTTCATTACTATGAGAAAAGCAAGCTGGTCGAGAGTAAGTCCGAACTCTCTTTGGAATGTTACGAAGAGGAGCGAGGTAAGGTTGTTTATTACCGCGCTCGTTATATAAGAAAGATAGCAGGCTATCGCCGTATGTTTATATGTGAGTTTCATTTTACAATGCGGCGCACGGGAGATTTTCCCGACACGCCGTCCTTTCGTAAGATATACGCCTTTACGCCTCGATAATGTTTATTGCCTTTGCGTCTACGGTTTTATGTGTTTTTTCGTCTACGTCAAACCAGGCGGCGTTGAACATCATCCTGCCGCCTGCCTCCTCAAAGCGCACCGGCATTTTCGTGAGAAATTTTTCGAGCACGCACTCGTTTTTCACCCCGATGACCGAATCGTACGCACCCGTCATCCCTACGTCGGTTATAAAGCCCGTCCCGGAGGGGAGTATCTTTATATCGCTCGTCTGAACGTGGGTGTGCGTGCCGAAAAGGACGGATATCCTTCCGTCGAGGTATTTCGCCAAAGCCGCCTTTTCGCTGGTAGCCTCGGCGTGAAAATCTATCACTGCTATATCATATTCATCTGCTCTTTTTTTGATAATGTCGTCAGCTGCCTCGAAGGGCGAATAAAAGGAATCATACATATATACGTTTCCTATGAGCGATATAACCAGCACCCTCGTTCCGGATACGTCCGATATATGGTACCCTTCCCCCGGGCAAAGCGCCGGATAGTTTGCAGGTCTTAGCACAAGCTCGTTATTTTCTATATAATGCCTCATCTCGTGCTTGTTCCAGATGTGATTTCCGCTCGTTATCACGTCGGCTCCCGAAGCTATGAGCGCCTCGGCGGTGTCCTTGTCAAGCCCGTTGCCCTTTGCGGCGTTTTCGCCGTTGAGCACGGTAAAATCTATATTGTACTGCTTTCTGATGCTCCATAGATTTTTTCTTATATATTCCGTTCCGCCGACGCCGACTACGTCTCCTACCGTAAGAATCCTCAATTTTATGTCCATTCCTTTCTTTTTGCGGCAAAGCTCTGTGACGTGTTTTCATAAATTTGCGCCGTCGGCGCAAAAGGCGCATAGCCTCTCGTGCCCGAAAAGCGTTTCGCTTTCGGACTTTTTTCTCCCGCAAGCGCCGTCAGTTTTTGCCCTTATCTTCTTCAAGCGAGCTCTCAAGAAGAGACGACAGCGAGCTTCTGTCCGCACTCTTGCTCGAGACAAGCACGTATCTTCCGTATTGATCTGTCATTACCGCCTTGTACTGCACTCCGAGCGGCAGAGCTGCGAGCGACGTGGTTTCATTCGTCTCTGCGTCAACGTCCAGCACCTCAAGCTCGTCGGTCTTAAGCAAATAAAGCGTATTTCCCGTATAATCTATATCTATTATCCTGCTCTGAGTCTTTTGCTCAAACATGAGCGATGTGCCGTAGTCGTAGGCTCTCAAGGTCATGGAGTTTCCGGCAAGGTTATCGCTCTCCGCTATCATCACGCAGTCTTTGTAGAGCCTGAAGAATTTTGCGTTGCTCTGATTGTACGCCCTCGTGCCTATCGGCTCAAGGTCTGCGCTGTACGACGAGAATGCGCCGTCGGACAGCATATATATCTTAGAGTCGTTATCCGCATAGCCGACCTTCAGAGCGAGGGTATCCGCCGCTTCAAATGACGCCGTCTTTTCGCCGCTCGAGGTATCGTATACGGCTATCTCCGTGACAAACGCTCCGTTTTTATTGTATATCGCCGAGCAGACGACCTTTTGGCCGTTTGAGTTCAGATCGACGCTCGTCACGTATTTATCCGGGCTCATCCAGCGGAATATCTCTTTTCCGTCTCCGTCAAACACTATCACGCCCGAGCGGTAAGTCTTCTCGGAATTTACGACGGCAAAGTAGCCGATGTCGTTTATGCAGGCGGACTTTATCTCATAATCGAGCGTCTTTTCAAGCAGCTTTGACACCGAGCTGTAAACGGCAAGATTCGTTCCCTCGGTATCGTAAACGAGTATGGTCTTTCCGTTTTTGGACGTGGTGAAGGCGGCGTTTGTGTATGCGTAGTTATAGCTGTACAGCTTGCTGCCGGCAAAGCCGTAGAGCGAGATCCCGGAGTTCGACACGACTGCAAGGTCGCTTCCTATCATCACAAAATCCGAGCTCTTATCTGTGCTTATGGTAACGGAGGTTTCGGACGGAGTTCTGTCGCTTCCCGACAGGTCTATTATCTGCGATACCTGGCGGACTATGTCCATAGTGATATTATCCCTTATAAAGCCTATACAGAAAGCCGAAAAGACGACGAGAAAGAGCAGCAGGGCGTACCTTGCTATCTTCAGCATCACCGACGCCCTTCTGTAATAGGTCGAATATCTGTGAGATTTCTGCATAAGTCTCCTCCTTTGGCATCACTTTCGACCGAGAAACTCCCCGACCGTATAAACGTCTGCCTTCATGCCTTCCGCCGCGTTTTTCATCGCCTTTATAACGCAAAGCTCGCTCTGCGTGCTGTTCTCCCTCGATCTGAAAAAGCATATATGCTTGACTTCAAATTTGTTTTCCCTCGCCGCCGCCATGAGCGCCGAGAGCCTGTCCGTGCGGTATACAATATATGCGCATCCGCCGGTTCTGAGCAGATAGAATGCCGCCGCAAACACGTCGCTTATGCTGCACAGCACCTCGTGCCGGGCAATGGTCTTGTAGTCGTCTTCGCACATCTTTCCGCTGTCCGTCCTCATGTACGGAGGGTTGCAGGTGACAAAGTCGAAGCTCTCGCCGCCGAATATGCTCCTGACGTTTTTTACGTCGCCGTTATACACGTCCACCCTGTCCGACAGATTGCTCTGCTCTGCGCTGAGTGCGCTCAGCTTTGCCGCATCTCCGTTTATTTCCAACATGCTTGCCCTCAGTCCTTTGAACTCATCGCAGAGCATGAGCGGTATTATCCCCGTGCCGGAGCAAAGGTCGCACATATTTTTGCCGTTAAGTCCGACGACCGTACTTTCTACATACTTTACCAGCAGTACGGCGTCCGTGCCGTAGCTGAAAACGCCGGGCTGCTGATATACTGTCAGTGTTTCTGTGACCTTTTCCGCCTTAGGCATGGTGTGCTCCTTTCCCGTTTACTCTTATGTTTGCTTTTCTGTGAAGAAGTCGGTGCCGCCGGGCATCTCCCTGATTTCCGGGTATTTGCCGTTTACAGCTGCTTTTCGCCGTTTACAAACGTCTGGACTACCTTCAGCTCTTTGTCGACTACGACAAGATCCGCCCATTTTCCCGTCTCTATGCTTCCCGTCTCTTTGTCTATTCCGAGGGCTTTCGCAGGATTAAGCGACACCATCATAGACACTTCGTGCATAGGCACGCCGAGCGAGAGCAGATTTACAAATGCGGCGTAGATGGACCTTGCGCTTCCGGCAATCGTCTTTCCGTCCTCAAGCCATATCAGACCGTCCTTGATTATGCGGACAAGACCGTCTATCTCAAGTCTTCCCGAGGCAAGTCCCGCTCCGAACTCCGAGTCGCTTATTGCGGTGAAGCCCTTTGCTCCCTTTGCCTTATATATAAGCTCGACCGCCGCAGGGTGCAGATGCTTAAAGTCGCATATCACCTCGCAGCTCACCCTCTCGTCGGTAAGCGCCGCTCCGAGCACGCCCGGCTCACGGTGATTAAGCGCACGGCAGGCGTTGAAGGTGTGAGTCATTCTCGTCACTCCTGCGTCTATCCCACGCTTCATCTCGTCGTAGGAGGCGTCGGTATGTCCGGCAGATATATTTACTCCGCATTTAACGGCTTCTTTTATCACGTCTGCTGCGCCGCTAAGCTCAGGGGCGAGCGTCATTATCTTTAAGTGTCCCCTGCACACGTCGTAAAGGCGCTTGAAGTCGTCTACCGACGGAGGCACCATGTTTTCGGGGTTCATCGCGCCCTTTTTGAGGGGGTTGATGAAGGGACCTTCGGAGTGTATGCCGCCTATTTTGGCGCCGACGGTGCCGCTTTCAATATACGGCATGAGGTGATTTATCTGGGTTGTGAGATTTTTGACTGTTGACGATATCATAGTCGCCGCAACCGTCGTGACTCCCTCAGTGACCTCAAAGGCGGTTATCTTGTTTATATCCGAAACGGTGTCGGAATATATATGACCTGCCGCGCCGTGGGTGTGGCTGTCTATAAATCCCGCAAGCACTGTCATTCCGCTTGCATCGTACACCTCTTCTCCGGATTTTTCTATATTGTCCGCAATTTCTGCGATTTTTCCGTTTTCCGTTCTTATATCCTTTTTTACCTCGCCGCTTTCAAGGACGACGTTTCCGTTTTTGATTATCATACCGCACCTCTGCCTTTCAGTTTTCGATTATTCCGCTTCTGCCGACTATTTCTGCTATTTCGGCAAGCTCCTCAGCGCTCTTGACGAGCGCAAACCTCACGTACCCTTCGCCTCTCGGGCCAAATGCGTTTCCGGGGTTGCAGATTATGCCCGTCTTTTCGATAAGCGCATTCCAGAACTCCATTGAAGTCTTGAAATTTTTGGGAATGGGCGCCCAGACGAACATCGTTCCCTTGGAATCGGGGACGTTCCAGCCTATCCTTCTGAAGCCGCCGCACAGTGCGTCTCGCCTTCTCTGATACTCTCTGCACTGCTCCTTTACGCACTCCGTGTCGCCGGTCAGCGCTGCTATTGCGCCGTACTGTATCGGAAGGAACATACCGAAATCGTAATGCGAGCGGATTATTTTTATCGCATTTATTATATTCTCGTTTCCTATTGCAAACGAGATCCTTGCACCTGTCGTATCAAACGACTTTGAGAGCGAGAAAAACTCTATTCCGACCTCTCTTGCGCCGGGGATCGACAGAAAAGAGTAGCCCTTTCTGCCGTCAAAGACGATGTCGCTGTATGCGTTGTCGTTTACTATATAAAAGTTGTACTTATTTGCGTATTTTATCAGCTTCTCGTACATTTCGGGGGGAGCTACCGCGCCGCAGGGGTTTGACGGGTACGAGACGAGCATATACTTAGTCTTGTAGAGAATGTCCTCGGGTATGCTCTCTATGTCCGGGAGAAAGTCGTTCTCCTCGAGTAGTCCGTAGTGGTAAATCTTTGCCCCCGAGAGCTTTACGCCCGATTCGAATACCGGATAACCGGGATCGGGCAGCAGAACGTAGTCGTCCCTCGTGCAAAGAGCAAGTCCGAGGTGCCCTATTCCGTCCTGAGAGCCGTTTACCGAGACTATCTCGTTTCTCTCTATATCTACGCCGAACCTCTTTTTGTAGTAGGCTATCAGTGCGTCCTGCATCTCGGGCAGATCCGTCAGCGCATATTTATAGTTTTCGGGCTTTGACGCCGCTTCGGACACTGCTTTTACTATGTGCGGCGGAGTCGGAAAATCCGGTGTGCCTATATAGAGGTTATATATTTTCTTTCCCTCGGCGAGCAGCTCGTCGCGCTTCTTTGTCAATACCTGAAATATACCTGCGTCGTTCTCGTTTACGAGGTCGGAAAAAGAGAATTTCATATCTTATCATTCCTTTCTCGCGGATAACCTTCCATTATCCTGTTATAACTTAATAATTATACAATTTATACAGACTTTTTTCAAGAGGTATTTGTAAACAACTTCAAAAAGCTCCAAAATGTGCAAAAAATAGATTTTTATTGTTGCAAACGGGTTTATTATATGTTATAATTATTTGGAATAATTTTGCCGCAAAGGAGACAATAAGTGAGAATAGAATATCTTGACAAGGCAAAATACGAATATTTCGAGCTCGAATACGATTATATAACGAGCGAGCACTACAAGGTAACGGTCTCAGACGACAGCGATGAGATGGGCGTTCGGTTTGAGCGTGAAAAATACGATTCTCCTCGCCGTGAGCACAATATCGACACGCTCTACCAGGACTACTGGCAGGATGCGGAGGCGTATGCGGCGTATGACGACGACGGAAGCGTGCTCGGCTACGTGGAGTTTGCCTTTTCGGAGTGGAACAACACGCTTCAGATGACGCAGCTTCTCGTTCTTCCAAGTAGCCGCGGAAAAGGTGTCGGCAAGGCGCTCTTTGAATTCGTCAAGGGGGTTGCGCTTGAGCGAGATTACAGGGTAATTCTGCTTGAGGCGCAGAACTACAACACGCCTGCCATAGACTTTTACCGCGCCATGGGGTTTAAGTTTTGCGGAGCAAACCTTTACTTCTACTCCAACACGGATGTCGAAGATGACGAGGTCATGCTTCAAATGGCCTATCTTGTGGAGTAACGCAGTTACACGTTACGTATCCCCAAAGTGCCATAGGCACTTTGGTAGCTGAACCCTTGCTTAGCAGAGCAACACAAAAGAACATATAAATATAAACACGCACAAGGAAGAAGAAGGAATACAAGGCTATGATAGTTGGTCTCGGCACTGCGGCAAACGCCGCCGCAATAATAGTCGGCGGCATTGCAGGGCTGATATTCAAAAAGGGCTTGAAGGAAAACCTAAGAAGCACCCTTATGCAGGCGCTCGGAGCGTCGATAATATTTATCGGGGCAGCAGGCACACTCAAAGGTATGCTGTACGTGGAAGGCGTCTCGCTCGACACGCAGAACTCCATGATACTGATATTTTCCCTTGTTATAGGTGCTCTTATCGGAGAGCTTTTGAAGATAAAAAAACACACGGAG
>CAJOMW010000013.1 GCA_905235695.1 uncultured Clostridia bacterium
CACCCTTTCGGGGTGTTTTTTTGCGCTTTTTTGCCTTTTTGAGTATAAAATTGGAGCTGTAGGCAATTCGTTTTTTGGAATCGTTTTGCTACAGCTCCTGCTTTATCTCACTTCAAAAAACTCTATCACTTCTCCGTCCGGTCCGTATACGAATGAAATAGACACCGGAAGAACGGGATCAGACTGTATATCCACGTCCTTCGGCTCAGTCCTTACCCTTGCCCCGCACGTCACAGCACGCTCAAATGCCGCCCTCGTGTCCGCTACGCTAAGAGCAAGGTGAACGTACTGTCCCGACTGCTCTTCAAAGCACGTTCTCTCCTTGCCGTTCGAGAACAGCTCGATATATACGTCTCCCCCGACATCGAGAAGCGCCACGGTTCTCTCCCCCGACTTCCACCTTCTGAATAGCCTGAAGCCGAGTCCCTCCGTGTAGAATCTGTACGATTTTTCAAAATCCGAGCAGTGCAGAGCAACATGATGTATGCCCTTGCAGCCTATCACCTTATTATCCATTTTCCTTTTGTTCCTTTCCGCTGAAAATATTTATAATGTCCTTGGTGTTGAGCTTTATCTCCTTCATCATATCGAATGAGAATATGACGGCGTCCGAGACCTCTTTTTTTGTGATGTCCTCTACCGCCTTGCAGTAAAAGCCGAGCTGTCCGGAGTACCTCTCCCTCAAGACGTCCTCTCCGCCGCTTCCGACCTTGTCCGTCTTGAAGTCTACGACCGTATACGAGCCGTCCGCATTTTCAATAAAGCAGTCTATAACGCCCTGCACGAGCACGAAATCGTCCGTTTCCGGCGCGTTTGCCATAACCTCTGCGGCGCTCGCCTTCAGATTGAAGCGAAGCTCCCTGTGCACCGCCTTTGCGGCTTTAATACGTGCGTAAAGGTCGGTTGAGAAGAATGCGTCGAGCTTGCCGATGTCGAGCATCTCCCTCTGCTTTTCGCTGATAAAGCCTTCATCAGCGAGCCTCTGCGCCTGCTTTTCGGCTCCCTCCGTCTCGCACTTCTCATAGTCCGCAAACTGCATGAACATATGCATTGCAGTTCCCTTTTCGCTTGCGGTCGCCTTCAAGCCTTCGCTTACGAACTCCGGCACGGTTATGAGATTTCTCACTTCTTCCGACGCATCCTCCGTGTCTTCGTAGTCTATAAGCCCGTATTTCAGCATGGAGACCGTGAGCTTTGGCGGAATTGCCTGTATCGAGCCGCATGCCGCCTTTCTCCTTGACATAACGTCTCTCAGCTTTTTGAGAAGCTCGGGATCGCTCTCGTATTTAATCGGCTCCGCTTCGATTTCCGCACTGTCGCCGCCGTCAAGAAGCTTTTCAGTGTCATTGACTATCACAAGCTCATAAGGCTTTTTCCCGTCTGTATAAGCTTCATCAGGCATTGCCGGTACGTATTCCTTGTATCCTTCGAGATACCTTCTTACAGACCTTTCGGACGAAATGTGCCGTGTTATCCACTCGAGGAAGCTCTTCTCGCTCTTAGGGACGTCGTCGGGTGAAGTCAACATTTTGTAACAGACGGATTTGTAATTTGCCGGCGCTGCGGTGACTATAAGCATATCCCTCGCCCTTGTCAGAGCAACATAGAGCAGCCTCTTTTCCTCCCTCACGGAGAGGCGATCCTCATACATTGCCGACAGCTTCCTGTACGGGTTGTCCGAGATTACAAGGCCGCTGCTTCCCATGCATGAAGTTATCTTTTCGAGATTCTTCAGCTTAAACGAAATTCCGTACTTTTCGGATACGACGCAGCGTTCTGACATTATATTATCGTTGAACTCCCTGTCGGTGTTTACCAGGAAGCATACGGGAAATTCAAGTCCCTTTGAGGCGTGTACAGTCATAATTCTGACCATATCCGTTCTGCCGGCAGATGCGCTCTTGAGGTCGTCTTTTTTCTCTATGCAGAACTTTATGTGATCGAGAAATTCAGACAGTCCTTTATATGTATATTTGTCAAAGCTCCTCGCCATGTCGTACAGCTTTTCAAGGTTTTTTCTGCGCACGGTCTTCGAGGCGCTGTCGGTGCTTCCGAAAGCGTCGGAGGTACAGACGTTTATAAGATCGAGCGACGCATACGCCTTTCTTATGAACTCCGAAACGCTGCACGCACGCGACTTTTCACGGAGTGAGGTGAGGGTGTCCATAAGATTATTCAGCTTATTTTTCAGCTCCCCGTCGCCGTCTTCACTTTCGGCGTAATTTTTGACGGCACTGTAAAAGCTTCCGCTCTTGCAGTGCTTTCTTATCAGTGCGAGCTCGTCGTCGTCAAAGCCCGCCGCCTTGCTGCGCATAAAGCCGACAAGATCAACGTCTCTTTCGGGGTTGTCAATAGCTCCGAGGGCACAGAGCGCCGTCCTTACCTCTTTCCTGCCGTAAAAGCTCTCGCCTACCTCACATTCTACGGGTATATTCCTGCTTCTGAAATACGCTTCGAGCATCTTTGCGCTCTTTACCGTTCTCGTAAGGATCGCAACGTCGGAATACCCGTACATTTTGCCGTTTGGAGCCCTGTAATCGGGGTTGCCGACTATCTTCTTTATCTCCCTAACAACCATTTCGGCTTCGACCTTGCCTCGCACGTCGACGGTGTTTTCGTCCATTTCGTCACATTCCGCAACCATCAGCTTTACCGGATATTCCGACTTGTTTTCCTCGTGCCTTGAATATATGAGCTTATCGGAATCCGAATAATCCTCCGGCATTATGTCGCCAAAGAGAGAATTTACAAATTCTATCACGTTTTCCGAGCATCTGAAGTTGTTCTGCATGAACACCTTCTTTCCGCCGGGATTTTCTGTATTCAATTCGGAAAAGCTCGACCTGTATCTGTCGAATATCTCCGGTCTCGAGCCTCTGAAAAGGTATATGCACTGCTTGGAGTCGCCTACGAGAAAGCGGTTTATCTCTCTCCCCTCGGCGTCCGTCTTCGTCACGGCACGGAAAATCATATCCTGCACGGGGCTTATGTCCTGATACTCGTCTATATATACCTCTTCAAAGCTGTCCGCTATATCCTTTGCGAGACTGCTGCGCACGCCCTTTTCCGCATCGTCGTAGAGAAGTCTCAGAGCAAACGCCTCAACGTCCGAAAAATCGAGTATGCCTGCCTCTGCCTTTTCCCTCTCAAAGCGCTCGTCAAGCTCAGTTATTATGCTCCTCAGCTCATCTATAAGGTGCTTGTGGTCCTCGGCGCACATAGCCATGGCTTCACTTCCGGCAATATAGAAATTGTCTCTGAGAGCCTCCACCGCTTTTGTGCCGACCAAGCGGACATCCCTTATATATTTTGACTTTTTGGGATCCGGATAGTTTTTTATCTGACCGCATTTGACGAATCCGTCATAGGCTCTTAGAGCCTCGTATGCAGACCTGTATCCTCCCTCAACGCTCTGCTCGATAATTTTTATGTTTTCTATATCCGCCTGGAAAGACGGCAGATATTTTTTCATCAGATCCTCATCGCCTTCGCAAAGTCCGGCGGCGTACTGAACGGTTTTTCTCGCATTCTCGAGTACGGTCTTTGTATGATCCTTTAACAATGCACCGTAAAACGAATCGTATATCTCGCCTTCCGCCGCTCCGACGTATGCGCTGTACGCCGTTTCAAAATATTGGTCACGGGACGGGAAAGAGCGGAGCTTGTCGTGGACTTCCCTTATCATTTTGGTGAAATTTTCCGTGGAGCGCTGCGAAGCAAAGTTTTCAAGCAGAGTCAGAAAATACTCGCTTCCGTTTTCGGACTTGAATTTGTCCTCTATTATCTCGTCGATTATGCGGTTTCTTATGACGTCTGTCTCCGACTTCTCGGCTATTCTCAGCTTTGAGGAAAGCCCGAGCTTCTGAAAATTGTCCCTTACTATGTCGTAGCAAAACGAGTCTATCGTGCATATCTTTGCCTGCGGAAGCAGAGCGATATTATTTAATACTCTCTTGTCGTCCGGTCTGACTGCACCAATATCCGTCAGCGCCTTTCTTATCCTGTCGCTGAGCTCTGATGCGGCAGCTCTCGTGAACGTGACGACGAGATACTTGGTTATATCCGCTCCGTTTCCGTCTTCAAGGAGCCTTTCTATTATTCTCTCCGTCAGCACACGCGTCTTTCCGCTTCCCGCACCGGCGGAAACGAGCAGAGAAGAGCCTCTGGCGTCTATTGCAGACCTCTGCGCAGAGGTAAAATCCATAGTATCGCTCCCTTCTGACTTTTCATAATATCCATCATATAAGATAACAGAAAAAATTTAATATTTAGTGAATATACGGTAAACGCAAATAAAAAAGCAGAGCACGTCTTGGCACGTCCCTGCTTTCTTTGTATTACTTGTCGTCATTCCCGACGGCTTTTTCGAGCAGTCTCATGCCGTTCTCGTATGACTCGCCGACTTCTCTCTTCATATCCTCATAGAATGATACTGCGCTCTTTCGCCTCTGCTCGGCTGTTTTGCGGCCTCTTTGCGTGTAATAGCTGTCGTCAATCGTCGTTTTTCTCTCGTATGACGAGCTTTATCGGCGTGCCTTCAAAGCCGAACACCTCGCGCAGCTTGTTCTCGATATATCTCTGATACGAAAAGTGGAACAGCTCCGCATCGTTTACGAATATTACAAAAGTCGGAGCCTTTATGCCCGTCTGAGTCATGTAGTATATCTTCAGGCGCTTTCCCTTGTCTGACGGCGGCTGTACGCGGGTTGTGGCGTCGTTCAGAACGTCGTTCAACATTCCCGTGGATATTCTCGTAGACGCCTGGTTGTTTACGTAGTTGACAAGCTCGTATATCCTGTCTGTCCTCTGCCCCGTCTTTGCGGAAATAAAGAGGATAGGCGCATAGGTCATATATGAGAGTGCGGTATACACGTCCTTTCTGAACTCGTTCATTGTATTCGAGTCCTTTTCGACGAGATCCCACTTGTTTATGACGATAATGCACGCTTTGCCGTTTTCGTGGGCAATTCCGGCTATTCTCTCGTCCTGTGCGGTGACGCCCTCGGTCGCATCGACCATGATAAGACACACGTCGCTCCTCTCCACCGCCATTTCGGCGCGGAGTATGCTGTACTTTTCGATGCTGTCGGCTATCTTTCCGGTCTTTCTTATGCCGGCTGTGTCTATAAACACGTACTTTCCGTACTCGTTTTCGATGTTTGAGTCTATGGCGTCACGCGTGGTGCCGGCAATGTCGGAAACTATCATGCGGTTGTCTCCGAGAAGCCTGTTTACAAGCGAGCTTTTTCCGGCGTTAGGTCTGCCGATTACAGCGACCTTTATCGTTTCGTCGTCGTCATCTTCCGCTTCGTCCTCGGGCAGATATTCGCACACCTTGTCGAGAATATCTCCGCTTCCGGTACCGTGTATTGCGGATACAGGGAAGACGTCCTCTATGCCGAGCTCGTAAAATTCGTAAAATTCGGGGGGTGTTGCGCCTACGGAATCCACCTTGTTGACGCACACGATAACCGGCTTTTTAGAGCGTCTGAGCATCTGGGCTATTTCCATGTCGTCCGCCGTCACGCCTGCGTGGATATCCGTCAGGAACAGTATCACATCTGCGTGCTCGATAGCTATCTCCGCCTGCGTTTTGATATGGTTCATGATGAGGTCGTCCGTGTCCGGCTCAATGCCTCCGGTATCTATCATCATAATTTTTCTGCCGCACCACTCGACTTCAAAATAAAGTCTGTCGCGCGTTACGCCCGGAGTGTCCTCGACGATGGCAATACGCTTTCCGCAAAGCTTATTGAAAAACGTGCTCTTGCCTACGTTCGGTCTGCCGACTATGGCAACTATGGGCTTTGACATATATTATTACCTTCTTTCTGAAAACGAGAAATGAGAAGTGAGAAATGAGAAGTCAGGAGTTAGGAGTTAGGAGTTAGGAGTTAGGAGTTAGGAGTGAGGAGTTAAGGAAGATTTTTGCTTCGCAAAAATCTTAAATAATTTAGGTTGGCGCATTTTCATTCGTTTTTCCCCACAATTTTCGACGTAAACTCGTAGCCGTCGTTCGACACCGGCTCTATATCAATGCACAGCTTTTCGCTTAGCTCACCGACCGTCATATCGTCGAGAAACAGCTCCGTTCCGTGCTTCAGAGTCACCGCCGGGATAAAGAGCTTTTCGCCGAGCTCCTTGTCTTTCAGGCAATTATACATATCCTGCCCCGTGAGAAGTCCCGAGACGGTTATGCTCTCGCCGAAAAAGTGATTTACTGCGCCGTATACGTTCACTTCAAGGTTTTCAAAGCTGTCGCACAGCTCTTTTGTCATATTTCTTATAAAGTCATACGCCGCCATTCCCGTTACCACGCTGACTTTTCTCTTTTTTTCTACCTTATAATCTTCGTCTTTTAAGTCTGCTATTGCGGATAATATCTCGTTTTTCTGATTGGTTATACACCCAACTCCGTTGTCAAGCTGGGGATAGCCGTCGTAATACTCCTCCTCGGGGAGCGGAAGATGCGCCGTCAGATACCATTCGTCCGACGCCTGAACCAGCCTTTCTCCGTACTTTGCCTCATTTTCGGCGCGCTTTTTGTCTATGAGGGCTATTACCTCTCTCGCATCGTCCTCAGAGAACGGCTCGAGGGGATACAGTCCTTCTCTGTGCATTGTCAGACCGGACGGGACTACGGCTATGCTCCCGATATTCGGATAGATCGACGAGAGGTCCCGTATGGTCTTTTCAAGCTCCTCGCCGTCGTTTACGTCCTTGCACAGCACGATCTGTGCGTTTATGGCAATTCCGCCGTCGGAAAGCATCTTCAAATATTTCAGGCACTCGCCGGCGTTCTTGTTCTTCATCATTTTCACGCGAAGAGCGGGATTTGTCGTATGCACCGAGACGTTTACGGGCGAAATATGCATTTTTATTATTCGCTCTACGTCGCGGTCGGTGAGATTGGTAAGTGTGATATAGTTTCCGAAAAAGAACGAAAGGCGGCTGTCGTCGTCCTTAAAGTATATATCTTCTCTCATTCCCTTCGGATTCTGGTCTATAAAGCAGAATATGCATTTGTTTCTGCATGACTGCTTCTTGTCCATGAGATACGTCTCAAACTCAAGCCCTATATCGTCGTAGCTGTCCTTTTTTATCGTGAACATGAGCTGCTCGCCGCCGCGGCAGACCGCAACGTCCAGCTTTTTTTCGGTGATGTAAAACCTGTAGTCGAGAACGTCGCATATTTCGTTTCCGTTGACGGACAAAAGCATATCGCCTGCTCTTATACCGCTCTTGTATGCCAAGGAATGGCGCTCAACGCCCTTTATTTCGACCAAGCTTCATCACCTCCCGAAAAAATTTCCCCGTAAAACGAAATCAGGGAAGGATACGGTAGATCCTTCCCCAAATTTTGCATTTGAAATCTTAATCCGCACCGTCTCCGACTTTTTTATATTTGCCGGATAACGTCGTTCAAGAAGTCCCGCAATGGCTTACGCCTCTTTTGCAGCCTTTTCTGTGGAAATATATTCCTTTCCGGCGTATGTTCCGCAGTTCTTGCAAACTCTGTGCGAAAGAATATACGTACCGCACTTCGGGCACTTGGTTATTCCGGGAACGGAGAGCTTCCAAACATTGCTGCGTCTCTTGTCGCGTCTTGCCTTAGACACTTTTCTCTTCGGTACTGCCATTTAAGGCACCTCCTTTATATAGCATATATTATTATTTACTAACACAAATTACATTGTACTACATATTTTCTCAATTGTCAAGTAATTTTTTTAAACCTTCCAGAGTATTTGCCCCGATATTTTTCTTACAAGAGCAATTTCTCTCGTTCAGGTCGCTCCCGCAGACCGGGCAAAGCCCCTTGCAGTCGTCCTTGCAGAGCACTTTTGCGGGAAGCTCGAGATAGAAGGCGGACGAGGCGTATTCGTACACGTCGAGAAGTCCGTTTCCGACCTCTATGAAGTCGTCGCTGTCGTTTTCGAGCCTTTTGGTGACGCCGTACTTTTTCGAGACCGATATATTCCCCGAAAGATCCTTTGCACAGCGTGCGCAGTGGGTGTTGTAAGAGCCGCTGACGGTAAACTCAAGCTCGACGTAGCCGTCGGTCTTGCCCACGCCCTTTGCCTTTTCGCTGACCTTTCCGGTCACCTTTACGGGCTCGGGGAAGAAAAGGTCTTCCTTTTCGGTGTTCTCCGGCACTATATCAAACTCAAACGGTATCTCGCTTACTTCGCCGTTAAATATTTTTGATACGTCTGTTAAAAGACTGCCCTCGTGCGTCATAAAACCTATCCCTTTTTCGTTCTTAAAACTCAAAGCCGAAAATTTTCGTCAGAAAGCGGCAAGAGTAATTATACAATGTCATTTTGCTTTTGTCAAGAGTTTTTGGCTTATTTTTGCGTTAAATGTCGAGATTCGTGACGTATTTTGCGTTCTGCTGGATAAACGCACGTCTCGGCTCTACCTTTTCGCCCATGAGAAGCGAGAAGGTCTCGTCTGCCTCAATGGCGTCCTCTATGCGGACCTTGAGAAGCGTTCTCCTTTCGGGATCCATGGTCGTCTCCCAGAGCTGGTCTGCGTCCATCTCGCCAAGACCTTTATATCTCTCTGCTTCGACGTTCACTCCGCCGAGCTCCTGAATGTACATATCCCTCTCCTCGTCGGAGTACGCATATCTGAGCTGCTTGCCCTTGAACACCTTATAGAGCGGAGGCTGTGCGCAGTATATATGTCCCTCCTCGATGAGAGGTCTCATGTGCCTGAAGAAGAACGTGAGCAGAAGCGTCTTTATATGTGCGCCGTCCACATCGGCATCCGCCATTATGATTATCTTGCCGTATCTCAGCTTTTCGATGTTGAACTCGCTTCCCACTCCGCATCCGAGCGCCAGTATTATAGGCGTTATCTGAACGCTGGAGAGTATTCTGTCAAGCCGGGACTTTTCGACATTGAGGATCTTGCCGCGCATGGGGAGAATTGCCTGGAACTTGCTGTCGCGTCCGTCCTTGGCGGTTCCTCCTGCGGAATCTCCCTCGACGAGGAACAGCTCGGTGTTCTCCATGGATTTATCCTGGCAGTCCGCCAGCTTTCCGGGAAGGGTTGTGCCTTCGAGCGCAGTCTTACGCCTTGTCAGCTCTCTCGCTTTCTTTGCGGCTTCTCTTGCTCTGGACGCTGCAAGCGCCTTTTCTATTATTATCTTGCCGACTGCCGGATTTTCTTCAAAATACGACGTCAGCTTGTCTGTCATAAGCGCCTCGACAAAGGGCCTTACCTCGGCGTTTCCGAGCTTACTCTTTGTCTGTCCCTCAAACTGTGCGTCGGGAAGCTTTACGTTTATGACGGCGCAGAGTCCGTCTCTCGTATCTTCGCCCATGAGATTCTTGTCGTCAGCCTTCAGATATCCGAACTTTCTGCCGTAGTCGTTCAGTATCTTTGTGAGCGCATTCTTGAAGCCGGTCTCGTGCGTTCCGCCCTCTATGGTCCTTACGTTGTTTGCAAAGGAGTATATTGTCTCGTCGTACTTGTCGTTGTACTGGAGCGCTATCTCGCAGGAGTAGTCGTCCTTCTTGCCGGAGACGTATATAACGTCAGGGTGCAGCATATTGGCGTGCTTTTTGGAGTTGAGGTGCTCGACAAAGCTGCGGACGCCGCCGACATAGTGGAGCACTTCGGGCTTTCTCAGCTCGGATTTCTCGACCTTTTCCTCTTCGGCAGCCTCTTCTGCCGCTTCCTCAGCAGCTTCCTCTTCCGCCTCGTCGTCTATATACTCGGATATTTCCGGTACGTGCTCGTCCTGCACGGGGCGCAGATCTATAAGCTCTATTCTGAGTCCGGCGTTGAGGAACGCCTGCTCGCGGAGCATGGAGAGGACTGTGGAGTACTTGACGACTATGCTGTCGAATATCTCAGCGTCCGGCTTGAACCTTACGTACAGTCCGTGCTCGTCCGTATCCCCTTCCTCTATCATGGGACGGGCGACCTTTCCCCTTTCAAATCTCTCCGTATACTTCTTTCCGTCGTGGCAGTTGACTACCTCTGTCCACTCTGAGAGCGCATTTACGACCGATGCGCCGACGCCGTGCAGACCGCCGGAAATCTTGTATCCGTCGCCGCCGAATTTACCGCCTGCGTGAAGCACTGTAAATACGACCTCTAACGTCGGTATACCCATTTTCGGGTGTATGCCAGAGGGGATTCCGCGTCCGTTATCCTTTACGGATATGCTGTTGTCCTCGTGGAGCGTGACGATTATATTGTCGCATATTCCGGCAAGCGCTTCGTCTATGGAGTTGGTGACTATCTCGTATATGAGATGATGAAGTCCCTTCTCGCTCGTAGAGCCGATGTACATACCCGGTCTCTTTCTTACCGCCTCAAGTCCCTCGAGAACCTGTATCTGACTGTCGTCGTACTTGTGTGCGGAAGCGTCTACCGCCGTGTCATTTGCGCTCACCTCTTCGGTGAAGTGCTCGTTTTCGTAATTGTTGTCCTGCATAACTTTCTCCGTTTCATTATATATCCGATGTTTATTTTTTCAAACCTTACAGATACTTTGACTGCCGTTTCCAGCGGCCGTATATGGTTGCGCTCGAGAGCGTTGTGAAATACACCCTCTCCTTGAAGCCGTCCGTCTCGACGACGAAGGATTTAGGAATATCCGTGCCGACGGTTATAAGCCGCTTTGCCTGCTCCATGCGCGAAAGATAGCGCTTGGTGTCTGCCTTGGTGCTCGCCGTATCGAGATCGAATACCCCGAGCACGTCCTCTTTGTATAAAATTGACGTTCCGCCTATGTTTATCAGCGGATGATTTCTGACTTTTCCGTTTTCTGACATACCGTTTCCTTATCCCTGCGTAATATTCCCATTTAAACCGAGCGGTTCATATCCGCCGTTTTCCACGCGTATCAGATTTACCTCTCCGTAGTTCGGGAAAGAGGCGAGGTCACAGCAGGTTATCAGCGCCTGCCTGTCGCGTATCAGCTTTATGAGATAGCTTCTCCTGTCGTTATCGAGCTCTCCGAGAAGGTCGTCCAGCAGAAATACCGGATATTCGCCCGTTATCTTATTGAATATCTCTCCCTCTGCTATCTTCACCGCAAGCACGGCGCTTCTCTGCTGTCCCTGCGAGCCGAACGTGCGTGCCGCAAACTCTGAAAGTCTCGTGTTTTCCGAGCCGTCGGGCATTACCTCGTCTTCAGACAGAACCTCCTCCGTGTCGTGCCCTGACAGCATCGGGGAATTTTTTATATACATCACGACGTCGTCCTTGTGCGGACCGTGCAGAGTCCTGCCCTGCTTTATTTCACTCGGAAGGTCGGCTCTGTAGGTTTCGAGAAGCCTTCTCTCTGTATACTCCATATCGGAAAAATTTTCTTTGGTGGAGGAAATGTACCTCACATCGAGCGTCTCCTTTGAGCCGGAAAGCTCGCCGTAAGCGTCCATGGCGTATTCCCTCAGCATATCGGCAAGTCCGCTTCTCTGCTTTATCACTACCGCCGCAGTCTTTGCGAGCATTGAGTTGAGAACTTCGAGATAATCCTCGTCCGCTCTTCCGTAGGGAGAAATCTTTTTGAGATATGCGTTCTTGTCCGCAAGCACTTTGAGGTAGCTGTTCATGTAGTGGATATATCTCGGCTGAAGCTGTGAGAGCGCCATATCCAAAAATCTGCGCCGCTCCTCGGGGCTTCCCTTTATGAGCATGAGATGATCGGGCGTAAAAAGCACCGCTCTGAACACTCCGAGGAACTCCGACACCTTGCCGACTTCATACCCTTGATACGTCATGCGCTTTACAAAGCCCTTTTCCTTAGACAAGTGCCAGACGACCGACATACTCTCGGTAAGTCCGCTCCGCTCGAGGGTTATCCCGGCTCTTGCCGTGTCGCTTCCCTTTTGTATGAGCTCCGCCTCATGCCTTGTGCGAAAGCTCCTGCCGGAGGCGAACACGTAGGCGCACTCGAGGGTGTTGGTCTTGCCGGCGGCGTTGCTTCCGTAGAGGAGATTTATGCCGTCAGAAAGGGCGAGCGTGCCGCCTGAGAGGTTTCGAAAGGCTGTGGTGTTTATATCCTTCAGGCGCATTATTTTGACTGCTTTTTGCCGTGTACGACCGTACCTGCAAGGAACTTCGGAAGCTTCATCATTCTGCCCACTCTCGACGGATTTTTCTTGAATCTGTACAGCCATTCGAGGTTGTGGTCGAGATAGAACTCGGGCGCCCTTTCCGCAGTTCCGGCGAACACGTCGAGCGAGCCGCCGAGACCTGCCGCAAATGTGACGCCGGTCAGCTTTGCACGGTTATTGTATATCCACTTTTCCTGCTTTGGCGCACCGAGGCACACCAGCAGTATCTTTGCGCCGCTGTTGTTTATGTCTTCGATTATATCGGGCAATTCTTCTTCGCCGAAATAGCCGTCTCTGCCGACTGCCTTAAAGCCCGGATATTTTTCCGCCAGCTTTTCCGCCGCCTTTTCCCAGACCGCCTTATCTGTCTCGGTCGCCCTTGCGCCGCCTAGGAAATATGTGAGGATACCGTTTTTTGCGGCGTACTCGACTATTCTCTCGGCAATTTCAACGCCGGCGACCTTTTCTTTGAGCGGCGTGCCGATTATCTTTGAAGCGTAAACTACGCCTATTCCGTCGGGTATTATGAGCGACGCCGAATTTATCACCTTGTAAAGGTCGTTGTTCTCTATACACGCCTGCACTATCTCGGAGTTCGGGGTGACCATGTACGAAAAGCCGTCTCCCTCAATGAGCGACACCGCCTTTTCAAAAGCCTCGTCTTTGGTGAC
>CAJOMW010000014.1 GCA_905235695.1 uncultured Clostridia bacterium
GGGCATGGCACCGTCAGAGAAAAATCGCAGATTTTTCTCTTGAAACCATTCAGAGCGAAGCGAAGTTTTTCGACGCAGTTCTCTTTCCCTTTTCTTTCTCTTTCAAGAGAAAGAAAACGTGCTTTTTGCTTCTTTTTGCACGCGCAAAAAGAAGAATCCGTTATCCCCAAAGTGCCAAAGGCACTTTGGTAGCTACACCTGCGCTTAGCATGGCAACAGAAAAAGAACATTAAAAGCGGCGCATTAGGCAAAGTGGAACAATAGGATTATATCTGCGCATACACCTCATCCGAGCGGCTTCGCCGCCCACCTTCCCCTCGGAAGGGGAAGGCTTATTTGCGCTCAGCAGAGCAACAAAAAGGATATCAAAGGCTACGCCCCAGCCAATTTGCATTTTGCATTTCTAATTTTGCATTGCTATCAAGTCCGCCATATTATAAAGTCCGCTCTCTTTGCCGGCAATAAACCGCGCCGCCCTTATCGCTCCGCTTGCGAATATCTCCCGGGACGAGGCGCTGTGCGATATCTTTACAACTTCATTGTTCCCGGCAAATATCACTTCATGCTCGCCGACTATCGTGCCGCCGCGGACGGAGTGTATGCCTATCTCGTTTTCTGCCCTCTGTTTTCTCTCCTTCGTTCTGTCGTAAACGTACTCGCTGTCCTGCCTTACCGACTTTATCCCGTCGGCTATCATAAGAGCCGTTCCGCTCGGGGCATCGAGCTTTTTGTTGTGGTGCTGTTCGACTATCTCTATATCAAAATCGCTGAGTATCCCGGCGGCCTGCTTTGCAAGCTCGATTATGAGATTTACTCCGACGGACATATTGGCGCTCCTGAAGACGGCGACCTTCTTCGACGCCTCGGATATCATCTCAAGCTCCTCCGGGGTGTGTCCGGTCGTTGCGAACACCGTCGGAGTACCGGTCTTTACCGCATAGTCGCAGAGAAGTGCGCAGGCGGAATGATGCGAAAAATCCACCAGGACGTCCGCTATCTTTCCTTCGCCAAGCTCAAACGGGCTCGAGACCGTCGGAAACTTGTGCGGCGTTCCGAGGTTCACGTCTACTCCGCCGACTATTACAACGTCCTCGCTCTGTGAGCATATCTCCTCTATCGCACGTCCCATTCTGCCGTTTATTCCGCTTATGATTATCTTCATTTTGCCGTTTCCTTTCTCTTATCCTAAAACAAATGGCGGCCTTTGTAAGTCGCCATTCTCATCTGTATTCCGTGTTTTATCAGAACTTTAATCCTGCTTCCCTCATATCCTTTATGAGCCTCTCCCTGTTTTCGGGCGCCATTTCGCAGAGCGGAAGCCTCATTTCCTCGGAGCAGTATCCAAGAAGCGCCATCGCCGTCTTTGCCGGAATGGGATTTACCTCACAGAAGAGCGAGCTTATGAGAGGAATGTATTTAAGCTGCGCCTTCGCCGCCTCTTCGTAGTTGCCGTCAAGGCAGTTTTGGCAGATATCGTGCGTTTCACGGGGAAGAAGGTTCGAGAGAACGGATATGACTCCCTTGCCGCCGAGCGACATTATCGGGACTATCTGATCGTCGTTGCCCGAATAGAGCGTCAGCTCGTCGCCGCAGCGATAGAGCGTCTCGGCAACGGAGGACAGGTTTCCGTTTGCCTCCTTTGCGGCAACTATGCGCTCGTGCTTGGCAAGCTCGGCATAAGTCGCAGGGAGAATGTTGGTTCCGGTGCGCGACGGAACGTTGTATAATATCATTGGCTTATCAACGGCATCGGCTATCGTCGTAAAGTGCTTTACAAGTCCGCGCTGGGTAGTCTTGTTGTAGTACGGAGTTACGAGCAGGAGTGCATCAACGCCTACGTCACACGCATGCTTTGAGAGCTGTATCGCATAATTTGTGTCGTTGCTTCCCGTGCCGGCTATTACCGGAACTCTTCCGTTTACCTTCTTTACGCAGTATTCTATAAGTTCTTTATGTTCTTTGTCGTCAAGGGTGGCGGATTCACCCGTCGTGCCGCACACTACGAGCGCATCTATGCCGCCTTCTATCTGCGCATCAACGAGCTTTCCGAAACTTTCAAAATCCACGCCGCCGTTTTTCATAGGTGTTATGAGGGCTGTAGCGGCTCCCGTAAATACTGTTTGCTTCATGAGAAATTCTCCTTTTATTGTAATATATGCAAACAAAAAAGCCGATTATATCAATCGACTATCAAATACAAAGACCAAAGGCAAGCACCTGCCGGAGGAAAAAGTATTGATAGCTCAACACCGCAGAGCGGTGACAGTCATAAGGATGTTTTCCTTATGCCCAGCTGCTGCTGACAAAACAGCGCTTCGGCGTTTTTACCTTTTGCGCATCTCACCGTTTTGTCACACGAGACAGCCTACGCTACTTTTTAAAAACGCGCCTCTATCTTAATTATATTAGCTCAGACACATTTTTGCCTGCACTTGCATAATACCACATTTAGCCCTTTTTGTCAATAGTTTTTTATATTTGGGCTAAATGCATAAAAATATTTTTAAAATATATGTAAATTTCATAAAAAAATTCAAATTTCTTATTGACATTCACCGTAAAAGATTGTAAAATAATACATGAATGTTGTTATATTGACGAAAAGTATAGTAATTTTTGCACAAAAATGACTAAGCGCATAACATTGGAGTAATAATATGCTTTGGATAAAAACCGTGATACACACAACGACCGCCGGCATCGAGCCGGTATCGGGAATACTGCTGATTGCCGGAATAAACGGCTACGAGGTTCAGGACAGTGAGGATTTCAACAGCTTTCTCGAAAACAAAGAAGTATATTTCGATTATATAGAAGACGACCTCATGAAGCTGAAGGACTGCGAAACAACGGTCACGTTTTACGTTCCCGAAAACACGCAGGGGCTTGAGACGATAATTTCGGTAAAGAACGAGATGGCACGCCTGAAGTCCGAGGATGCGGACGGCTCTTTCGGCTCGCTCGAAGTCACCTCCGACACAAAGCTCGAGGAGCAGGACTGGGAGAACAACTGGAAGCAGTACTTCAAGCCGTTTCCCGTCGGAAAACGCCTCACGATAAAGCCCACCTGGGAAGAGATAGAGAAGGATGACGGAAGGATCGTCGTCGAGATAGACCCGTCTTCGTCTTTCGGAACAGGATCTCACACCACGACTCGCCTTTGCCTTGAAAAGGCGGAGGAATACGTTAAGGGCGGCGAAGAGATTCTCGACATGGGCTGCGGAAGCGGAATACTCGGCATTGCGGCGCTGAAGATGGGCGCACGGCACGTCACGGCGGTCGACATCGACCAGAACTCCGCACGCATAGCCGCCGAAAACTATGCGGTAAACCACCTTCCCGAAGAGTCGTTCGACGTTTACGCCGGAAACATTCTCGACGGCGGAGAGCTGAGGGACGAGGTCGCGTCAAGAAAATACGATATTATTCTTGCGAATATAGTTGCGGACGTCATAATGTGGATGGCTCCGTCGTTTGAGGAGTTTCTCGCAGAGGACGGAAAGCTCGTCGTATCCGGGATAATAGCGGATCGCAGCGGCGAGGTCATAAGTGCGCTCGAAAAGCAGCATTTTAAGGTCATTGATTTCACCGAAAAAGAGGATTGGGCGGTGGTAGTGCTGTGCCACGATTCTTTATAGAGCCGGGCATAACCGGCGAGGGCGACAAAAAAGTCATAACCGGCGAGGACGCAAGGCATATTTCTTATTCCCTTCGCTCAAAAGTCGGAGACGAATATACGCTGTGCGACACGGACAACTACGAATACCGCTGTGTCATTGAGAATATAGACGCCGAAAGCGTAACTTTAAGAGTTCTCGAAAAAAGCCTCTGCAAAGCCGAGCCGACGGTGGAGGTAGTGCTCTATCAGGCGCTTGTCAAGGGAGACAAGTTCGACACGGTGGTGCAGAAGGCGGTCGAGCTCGGGATAAGCGAGATAGTTCCGGTAATATCCGAGCGGTGCGTTTCAAGGCCGGACGAAAAGTCGCTTGAAAAGAAGACAGAGCGATGGCGGAAGATAGCGAAAAACGCCGCCATGCAGTGTGCGCGGTCGCACATTCCGAATATTCGGAGCGCTGTTGACTTTGTGACGGCGGCGGACGAAATATCCCGCTTTGACTGCGGCTTTATCTGCTATGAAGCCGAGCCGCACGAGCCGATGAAGAAAATATTCGATTCAAAGAGCAGGGAAAAAGATATAAGATCATACGGATTTTTTATAGGCCCCGAGGGCGGAATATCCAAGTCCGAAGCCGAATATGCAGAGCGGCTCGGCATCCCTCTCGCCTCGCTCGGCAAGCGTATCCTTCGCACCGAGACTGCGCCTCTTTGCGTTATATCCTCAATAATGTTTTATTCGGACAACCTAAACTGATATACAAATAAATTTACGGAGTGTGTGCAATGTCATCAAAGTTTTCACCAAAGAAAAAGGAAAACGAAGCGTACAAGAAGAGCGATATTGACTTTTTCAAAATGTCCTCGCTTTTCTTCATAGTCTGTGCTCTTCTCATATTCATTCTGAGAATAAGCGGGACGATATCGCTTCGCCAGTCTACCGGCGGCAACCTCGCCTACGAGCTGTACAAGCTGTTCAGAAGCCCGGTGTATATCGCCATCGCAGCGCTGCTGCTTGCGGCATCGGTCATCTGGTTTATTCTTATGCGCATCAAGAAGAAGGACGAGTCCCTGCGGCTCTTTTCGAGCACGAATGCACTGTGCTTTATGCTATATGTCGCATTCTTCTCGCTGTACTTCGGGCGCCGCACGGTAAACAATCAGGCCGACTGTATGCTGCTGCTTGCCATAACCATTGCGCTTGCACTCATTTACTACATTTCAAAGATATATCACGCAGACTTTCTGTTCTTCTCCGTTGAGAACGCCATTCTTGCGATTCTCCTTTACAGATACGTCTATATATACACGGTCGGCGGCATAATAGGAAAGATTCTTCTCATTATATCCGTTCTGCTTTTGAGCTTTGTGTTTATAAAGGTCAGCAAACGCAAAAACACGTCGCGTCTGAGCAAGGGAAAGAAAAAGCAGTACAAGCCGCTTTCGATACCGTTTTTCGTTACGCTTCTGATTTGGGCGGTGTTCATGTTCATCAAGCTGCCAGATCCTCTGGCGGCGCCGATAATTACGCTCGGCACGATGCTGACGGTATTTTTGATACAGTATATAATATTTGCAATAATATATACGATAAGGCTAATAAGAGAGTAAAAAAAGGGGGGAAAGATAATGTCAGCAAGAGTATTTCAAAATGTTATAAACCAACTGAAAGAGACAGTTTCAAGGTCCATCTGCGTACTTGACGAAACGGGTGCAGTAATAGCGGCGAGCGAGCTTCAGAACACAGGCAAAAGCCGTTCGGAGGCGCTCGGCTACTTTTCGGAGGACGGAAAGACAGTAGTTGTCGACGGTTCTACCTACTGTCCGATGGGCTCGTTTGCAAGGCCGGACAACGTCATAATCGTTGACGGAGACGACAAGGAGGCGGTGGATATCTGCAATGTCCTTGCAATATCCTTTTCGAGTATAAAGAGCTTATACGGGGAGAAGTATGACAAGATAAGCTTTATAAAGAACATAATACTCGACAACATCCTTCCCAGCGACATATACATAAAGGCAAAGGAGCTGCACTTCGACGTAGATACGCCGAAAGCCGTGTTCTTTATCAGATTTGAGGACAAGGGAGAAGTTATCCCCTACGACATACTTCAGAATATGTTCCCCGACAAGAACAAGGATTACGTTGTGAGCATAGGCGAAAGCGACATAGTCCTCATAAAGGAAGTAAAGTACAACTGCGATGAAAAGGAGCTTGAAAAGATAGCTCATGAAATAGCAGATACAATAAGTGCGGAATTCTTCCTCAGAGTGACCGTAGGTATAGGCACCGTTGCCGAGTCCCTGAAGGACCTCTCTGCATCATTCAGAGAAGCGCAGGTCGCAATAGAGGTCGGAAAGGTATTCGACACCAAGAAAAACATCATAAGCTACGACAATCTCGGTATCGGAAGGCTCATTTATCAGCTTCCCACCACGCTCTGTGAAAAGTTCCTGCAGGAAGTGTTCAAGAAGGGCTCCCTCGAAAGCCTCGACCGCGAGACTCTCATGACAATACAGGCGTTTTTCGACAACAACCTCAACGTCTCCGAGACGGCGCGCAAGCTCTTCGTTCACAGAAACACCCTCGTGTACAGGCTTGAAAAGATAAAAAAGATTACCGGTCTCGATCTGCGCGAATTTGATCACGCAATAACCTTCAAGGTAGCTCTCATGGTAAAGAAATACCTCACTTCAAAGCCGGTAAAGTACTGATAATGCAGCATTCACAAAGGTCAGCCGCAGATCTGTAAGTTTCGACTAAGGCCGATAAACAATCACGTCTGTTTTGGCATAACCTCCGCCTCTCGAAAGGAATGGTCACAAACAATGATAGAATTCAAGGACGTAAGCAAAACGTACGACGGCAAGACGTACGCGCTCAAAGACGTCAATCTTAAAATAGACGACGGTGAGTTTGTATTCATCGTCGGCCGTTCGGGCGCCGGCAAGACGACGCTCACAAAGCTCCTTCTGCGCGAGGAAAGAGTAACGAGCGGAAGACTTCTCATAAATCAATTCCGCCTCGATAAAATGCGTAACAGCAAGGTTCCGTACCTCCGCCGCACAATGGGCGTCGTATTCCAGGATTTCAGGCTGTTCCCGAAAAAGACGGTATACGAAAACGTGGCGTTTGCGATGCAGGTTATCGGAACGCCGAAAAATACGATAAAGACCAATGTTCCGATATTCGTTGAGGCAGTCGGGCTCAAGGACAGAATGGACGCTTTTCCCAAACAGCTCTCCGGCGGCGAAAAGCAGAGAGTCGCACTTGCAAGAGCCCTTGCGAACAATCCCAAGATTCTGATTGCCGACGAGCCGACGGGAAACATTGACCCCGAGATGAGCCTCGAGATAATGAACCTTCTCCTCGCTCTCAACAAGGAGCTCGGAAAGACGGTAATAGTAGTAACTCACGAAAAGGAGTTCGTTAACACCTTCAACCAGAGAGTCATCACAATCTCCGACGGTGTTATCGAGAGCGACAGGATAGGCGGTATGTACAATGAATAAACTTAACTTTATTGTCGAAGGCTTCAAGGGCTTTTTCAGAAACGGCTTCAGAAGCGTGGCTTCGATACTCATTCTCAGCTCGTCCCTTCTTCTGGTCGGAATATTTTCAACTTTGATAACCGTCATCAACCGCAGCATAAGCAGCATCGACGACTTCAACGAGGTAGTCGTATATATGCAGCTCGACGCCTCTAAAGAGACGGTAGACGAGGCATATAAATCCATTGGCGAGCTCAAAAACGTAAAGAGCGTAACCTACGTTTCAAAGCAGGAAGCCCTCGAATCCGAAAAGGATAAATTCGGCGAGGATTACGCATACATATTCGAGTCTTACGACGACGCCACCAATCCCCTACCCGACTCCTTCAAAATAGAGTATGAGGAGATAGACGGCATAGACGCACTTGTATACAATCTTGAAAGAACCGAGGGCGTAGACAAGGTAAAGAACAGATACGACATTGCAAAGAATATAGAAAACTTCAAGAGCGCCATATCTCTCGGCGGAACATGGCTTATGGTACTGCTTATAGCCGTATCCATCTTCGTCATAGCAAACACCATAAGGCTCAATATGCATTCGAGAGAGATGGAGATAAACGTAATGAGAGTAATCGGCGCGACAAAGAGCTACATCACTATGCCGTTTGTCTGCGAAGGAGCTATAATCGGTCTTGTTTCCGGCGCGCTCGGTTATGTGATACAGTACTATCTGTACGCGCTACCGCTCACGGAGCTTGCCGCAAAATTCGACGGATACATAACCGTCCCCCCGTTCTCCGAGATGAACGTCATGTACCTGCCGATTTTCTTTGCAGCAGGTCTGGTTCTCGGCATATTCGGAAGCGCAATGGCGATAAGAAAATATATGAAGGTTTAAGCCGTATTTACAAGAGAAGGAAAAGGACACTGTAACAATACGGAGGAATGAACGTGAAGCATTTAAAAAAGCTGATAATTGCAGTCGTCTGCGCCGGCGCCGTAACAGGCTTTTGCGTGACGAGACCGAATATCGGCATACAGACCGAGGCACTTACGAATGCGGAGATACAAAGTCAGATAAACTCGCTTAACGGAAAAGCGGACAAGGCAAAGAAGGAGCTAAGCGATCTTAAAGCCCTCGTAAGCAGTCAGAAGGCCGAGGAGAGCAACATCTCCGCACAGATAGAGAATCTGAACCACGAGATAGCCCTCATCGACGAGCAGCTTTTTCTCACGGAGAGTCTTATAGAGCAGTTTGAAGAGCTGACCGCTCAGCAGACGCAGCAGATAGCGGAGCTTGAGAAGGAGATAGAAAAAGAGCAGAGAATGCTCGACGATATGATAAGAATGTCGTTTGAATACGGGGATTTCGGCAATGCTTTTGAATTTATCTTCAGCGCCGAGGACTTTTCCGACCTTCTTTCGAGAATAGACCTCATATCGTATCACCTCTCCTACAACAACAAGGTGCTCGACAACTACAACAACTCTCTCATCTCCCTTGAAAACACCAAGGCTGAATACGAAAGATCAATTGCAGAGATGAACGAGTATATGGAGCAGCAGAAGGCGCTCCAGGCAGAGCTTGAGCAAAAGCAGAAGGAGGCCGAGGCAAGGCGCCAGGAGCTGCTTGCAAGCGTAGAAAGCTATGAGAGCGACCTTGCGGTAAAGCAGGCGGCGATAAACGAGCTGAACAACGAGGTAAAACGCCTTGCGGCAATGTTTGCAAAGGAAGACAATACGACCTATTCCGGTATCTTCCAGTTTCCGCTCCCCGCAAAGTACCGCTCGTCAATAACCTCCTACTACGGGTACAGAAAAGACCCCTTCACCGGTCAGACCGCATATCATAACGGATACGATTTTGCCGCTCCGAAAGGCACGGAGATATACGCGGCGGACGCCGGCACGGTAGTCATCGCCGGTTGGAACGGCGGCTACGGCAACTGCGTAACCATAAACCACGGCGGCGGAATAATGTCGCTCTACGGCCACGCAAGCTCTCTTAACGTCGTTCCAGGCCAGCAGGTAAAGAAGGGCGATGTAATAGCGTACGTCGGCACGACCGGTCGCTCGACGGGCAACCACCTGCACTTCACCGTCTATAAGAACGGCAACCTCACTGACCCCGCTCCGTACATAGGACTTAAAGTATAAACTGATTTTCAGTTGAATAATTCAGTTGAATACGAGGCTTCGCCTCGCGCTCCACTTAGCCCCTTTTGTAAAAGGGGCTAAGAACACCAAAACTTTATATGTTAAGAAATTTATAATAATTTTTATAAGATCTAAATTTTGGTATGGACAAATAGGTTTGTTATACAGTCTGACTGTCCGCAAAAGCGGACAGTTTTTCCTAAGGCAAGAAAAAACGACGCAATACGACAATCATAATCCGACTTGAAAGGAACTGCAAATGAATAAAAACAAAAGAGGTCTGTTTTTGTGGAGAGTTCTCCCGATACTCGTTATACTGTTCGCTGCAACGGTGCTCGTTACGTGGCAGATAACCTACAACCACACCCGCCGCACACTTGAAGAGAAGTACACCGAAATGCTCCAAAGCACAAATCAGAGCAGCGATCTCAGCCGTCTTCTCTACAACGTAGACAACATCGTGCGCGGAAAATATATAGGAGAAATAGACGGCGAAAAGCTGACAGACTACACGATATCCGGCTACATCTACGGTCTCGGAGACAAGTACGCTTCTTACATGAGTGCGGACGAGTATTCGGAGTATATGCTTGCAAAGGACGGGCTGAGAATGGGAATAGGCATAAACGTAGTATACGACGGCGACGAAAACGGGCTGTATATACTGAACGTATACGATGAGACGCCGGCGGCAGAGGCAGGCCTCGTGCCGGGCGAAGTAATAACGAGAGTAGAGGGCTCGTACGTTTCGGATATCGGGTACTACAAGGCGATAGAACTTATACGCGACGGCGACGAGGGCAGCAGCGTAAGCATAACCGTAAGAGCGAGCAGCGGTGCCGAGAGGACCGTATACGTTACGAGAAAGATAATAGAGGCGACAACCGTTACAAGCCGCAAGATAAGCGGCGACACGGGCGTGATAAGGATAAGCGAGTTTACAAAGGCGACGGCGGACGAATTTAAAAACGCAATACAGAGCCTTACGGTAAATGGCGTTGACAGATTTGTGTTTGACGTGAGAAACAATCCCGGCGGAGACCTTCAGGGCATAAGCAACACGCTCGACTTTCTGCTTCCCGAAGGAAACATCATAATAATAAATCAGAAAAACGGCATGCAGAGCACGATAGTATCCGACACGAGCGAATTCAGCGCTCCGATGGTAGTTCTCGCAAACGAAAACACGGCGAGTGCCGCTGAGCTGTTCACGGCGGCTCTGCGCGACTACGGCAAGGCGAAGATAGTCGGTAAGACCACCTACGGCAAGGGCGTAATGCAGGAGGTAATATCACTTCCAAACGGCGGTGCGGCAAGCATATCGGTCAGCACTTATCTGCCTCCGAGCGGCGTCAGCTACGACGGTATCGGAATAATTCCCGACTACGACGTATCCCTCCCGCCGGAAACGAACGGAAGATTCTACAGAATGACCGACGAGGAGGACACGCAGCTGCAAAAGGCGCTTGAGATAATTGCGGATATGGAATTGGATATGATACAGTAAAGCAAATTTGGGCTGTAGCAAAATTCGCAGATTACACAAAAAAAGCGAGACAGCACGCAGGCTGTCCCCTACAAATATTTTTTAATATTGCATAAATTATGGGCTGTAACAATTCGTTTTGCTACAGCCCATTGCTTTTTCAGTTTCTGTTGACCGTAAGTCGTATAAGAAAATCCGTATCGTCGTACTGCTCGTCGGGAAGGGTACCCTTGCCGTCGGAAAGCGCCGCCTTGTTTCGCGTTACCGCTCCGCATTTTTGGCACTTCTGGGTTATGACGTATCCCTTTTTCGGATCAGGCTCGGCAAATACAGGCTTCATAAGGCCGCCGCATTCGCAGGCTCTGTCGCCGGGCAGAACGTCTACGTGCTTCGAGCAAAGACACCTCGGGCAGTGATTTCTGCTCGTGCGTCCGAGAGGCATCACCTCAAAGCCGCAGTTCTCGCATATAAATCCGCTGTCGTTTTTTGTAAAGCGCTTTTGCTCCATTTCACTTTTCCTTATCTCACTTTGCGTTGTCCTTTACGACTGCTTCCCAGAGGCCGTTCAGATATGCCGCACCGAGAGCTCTGTCGTAGAGGCCGTAGCCCGGTCTGCCGTTCTCGCCCCATATCATTCTGCCGTGGTCGGGACGGATATATCCGTCGAAGTTCACGTCGTACATCGCCTTTATTATCTCGTACATATCGAGCGAGCCGCACTCGGACTTGTGAGCGGTTTCATTGAAGTTGCGATCGTTGTCGTACTTTATGTTTCTCGCGTGTACGAAGGGTATTCTGCCCTCCTTGCCGAAGCGGCGGATCATGCCGGGTATGTCGTTCTTGGGATTTACGCCGAGCGAGCCGGTGCAGAGGGTGAGTCCGTTACAGGGAGAGTCCACAAGGCGGAGGAATCTTTCGAGATTCTCCTCGTTGGTTATAACTCTCGGAAGTCCGAATATGCCCCACGGCGGATCATCCGGGTGTATTGCCATCTTTACGTCGTACTCCTCGCAAACCGGGATTATCGCCTTGAGGAAGTACTCCATATTCCTCCAGAGAGCCTCGTCGTCGATGTCCTTGTACTCCTCGAGGAGCTTGCCGAGTCCCTCCTTCGTGTAGCTGGAATCCCAGCCGGGAAGCGAGAGGTCGCCGGAGCGCGGATCCATGTCAAGAACCGCCTTGTCGCGGTATATCAGGGACGTCGAGCCGTCCTCGTTTACATAGTCAAGACTGCTTCTGAGCCAGTCGAACACGGGCATGAAGTTATAGCATATTACCTTTACGCCCTCTTTTCCGAGCCTGCGGATATTTTCGCAGTAAACTTCTATGTACTCGTCGCGCGAGGGCTTTCCGAGCTTTATGTCCTCGTGTACGGGAACGCTCTCGACAACATCAAACTTTAAGTTGTGCGCTGCCGCCTTTTCCTTGATGTCTCTTATTGCCTCTACCGGCCATACCTTGCCGGGAGCAACAGAGTAAACCGCCGATACGATGCTGTCCATCGCCGGTATCTGCGATATGTACTGCAGAGTTACCGGATCTGAGTCGCCGTACCACCTGAAACTCATCTTCATAGTGATTTTCTCCTTTTGCTTTTATTTCAATTTTATTTTTTCTCTATGGCTTTCTTTATCCTTATGTCCTCTCCGAAAAACTTAAACGTTCTGAACGAGCCTATAAGGCGCGAATTTATTCTGTCATCGTAATTCTTCTTGAACAGCTCGGAGTCGTCGAGGTTTGTGTTTATTATCATCGCTTTTCCGGTTATAATGCGCGTGTTCAGCAGATTATACAGCACAGACTGCGTAAAGCTGCTCTTGAACTCCGTACCGAGGTCGTCAATTATGAGAAGCTCGCAGAGCATATATTTTTCCGTGAGATCGTGCGGCATATCGGCGTTCCTTGAGAAGGTCTCCGCCTCGTATGCGTGCATTAT